>JADYZI010000212.1 GCA_020853255.1 Acidobacteriota bacterium | reverse complement strand
GGCCTGGCTGCGAGCAAATTGCAAAGATGATCGTCTGCCACTACAATACCAAAATGCTTTTTCACAGGGCCGCGCTCATTCTAGCACTTTCCGTGCTCATTCAACTCGCTGTCGGATGCGAGAGGGCACCCGTTTCGGAAGCGAACAACGCGGCGGCGAACCGGGCCAACTCGAATCGCGCGATCGAACCGGGCATGGAAGGCGCCAAGGACAACGCGGACGAACTTGGCACCCTGATAAAACTTCCCTACGAGCCCGAGGACCTGGTATGGAAGGATTTCGCCGCCGAATCTGGACAAAGTCGGCGTTTGCTGGCCGTAATTCAATTGACTCCGGACGAAACGCGAAAGCTCATTGATTCGGCGTCGAAGACCGGGACCGGTAAGCCGACCTCGATCTCAAGTGAAAAGTGGTTTCCGAAAGAACTTGTAACTCAAAGCGAAATGAGTTCGGACGAAGGGATTCAGGCGACGTCATATCCGGCGAACGACCTTTTGCAGCCTCCATTCACCCAAGGGACGCTTTCACATGTGAACAATACTGACTTTTTTGTCATTGAGTTGTTCGCAAAATGAACGGACGACGCCGCCCGGTTATGCACCGGTGCAACCCACGCATCGCGTGTCAGCATCCATTGTCTACTCACAAACTCTCCTAAGGTCGGCTAACTTTATCGTTTACGCGTTTTCGACTATCATCTCAAAAGCGCTCTGCACATCATGCACCTGCCGAAAGTGATCATTGCCGCACTGCTCGCCGGACTGTTTTTTTGCGACGCCGCGGCACAAGATCCCAACCCCGTCGAACGGCAGGTCGCGAATCCATTAACTGATACGCCGAACATTAACCCCGTCGCACCCGAACAAAGCATCAAACCGCCAAAGACCCGCCGAACCGATGATGACAGTGCTATCGCGTCGGGCAACGTCGTGGTCTACTCCGAGAATCAGTCCGTTGAAGGGCAGGAAGGCAGTCGTATCCTAACCTACACCGGCAACGTCGACGCCCGATACGGCAAATACCGAATGCAGGCAGATAAGATCGTGTTGTACGAGGGCGAAGACAAGATGGTGGCCGAAGGCAGTGTTGTTTTTGACGAAGGCGACGACCAACGCATAACTGGTGCACGCGCCGTCTTTTTTTTAAAGACAAAACTCGGACATTTCGAAGATTCGACCGGTTTCACCAACCAAACGAACGACGGCACCATCATCTATTTCACAGCCGAGCGTGTTGACCGGACAAAGATCGACGAGATCGTGGTCACAAAAGGAAAGTTCACCGCCTGTGATGAGGCTGTACCGAAGTGGTCATTCACCGCCGATGAGGCAACAATAAAATTCAACGATAAACTGAAGCTGAAAAACGGCAAATTCCGGATCAAGGACGTGCCCGTGATACCGATACCATATATTTCGATCCCAATAAAAGAGCGTGATCGGCAATCGGGATTTCTTACACCTACATTCGGCTTTTCCGGCAACAAAGGTGTTCGCCTGCAAGGGGCCTACTTTCAAACGCTCGGCCGTTCGGCGGACATAACGTTCCGCGGCGACGTTTATACCTCGCGCGGCGTAGGCTATGGTTTCGACATGCGGACACGCAGCAACGACCGCTCATTCCTGAACTTCGGCCTTTACGCGGTCAAGGACCGGATCTTCGGCGCCAAAGAAGATGCGACCCATCCGGACCAGGGCGGCTCGATCTTTTATGCCGAAGGTGTACAGTACTTTTCAAATGGCTGGACCGGTGCGGCCGACATGCGGGTCACATCAAATCTCGCCTTTCGCCAGATATTCTCAGACGGCATACAGCAAATAATTTCACCTATCGAAGTTTCCCAGGCGTTTGCCAACAAAAGCTGGACGAACTACACCCTTGACCTGCTCGCCCGCACTCAGGTCATCTCGATCCCAAACGTGACCATTGGGATCAATAACCTCCCGAGTGTTCATTTTGAGAAAAGGCCTTCGCGGTTGTCGTTTTTGAAAGGCGTTTATTTCTCATTCAAAACCGGCATCGAGGGCACATCGCGGCGCGAGACGGTAAACGATCTTGCGCTTTACCAGGCACAAACCGGGACCGATCCGATACGAACATCGCTGTTCAATCTCCGATACGACGCCTACCCGCAGGTAACGGTGCCGATCAATACCAAGTACGTCAATTTTACTGCCTCAGGCTCAATGCGGTTAACGTATTACTCTAATTCGTTCAACGACATGCGTAGGCTTACTGAAACAGACACCTTAAGAAAGTATGGTGAGTTCAAATTCGATGTACGGCCTGTCGCACTGGCGAAGAATTACTATGGGAAGAATAACGAGTTCAGGTTTCGGCATGTTATCGAACCTTTCGCGACGTACCGGTACATCAAAGGTATCGACAATTTTCAGAGCATCATCCGGTTCGACCAGTTGGACACGATCACGGATACCAATGAGATAGAATTCGGCATTGCGAACCGATTCTATACGCGCCGCTATTCCGAAGCCGTAACGTCCGAAGCAAAACGTGAGCTTTCATCTCTCGCGGCGGGAAACCGCGTGCAGTTGGCGTCATCGGGCGAACGGGTTGAGAACATCGATGGGCTGCCGCGGCAGGCCGAACGTACGGACGCCGTTTCGTCCGTGGACGCGATCCTGGCTAACCATGCCAAAAGGAAGAAAGATGAGCTTTCTATACAGCCTTACGAGGTTTTCACTTTGGTGGTTCGCGGCAAATATTTTTTTGACAGGACATTTGGCGGCGCCCTTGTGCCGGGACGGCGAAACCAGATAGCCCCGATCACCGATCTGTCATTCTATACCTTCGGTGGTGTCGCCCGCCGCTTCTCGCCGATCAGTGTCGATATGACATATCGGCCGCAGCGGACAATTTTCTTCAATACACGAATGGATGTAGGAACACAGGGAGATGCTCTCCGGGCAATTTCGGCCACCGTCGGCTATGACACCCGGATGCTGAAGGTTTTTCAGACATTCTATTACACACGGGCAGTTGACCTGATCCCGTCGCTTGCGGCCCAGTTCGCCAAGCCATCGACATCCGCGGTCATTAAGGAACCAGGCACACTGCGTGGATCTCAATGGAGTCCATCGATCTTCATTGGCGACCGCAATAAAGGGCTCTATGCTGGAGCGGCCGTCTTTTTTGATTTTGAGAACCGTCGTGCCTCGCGCCTTTCACCGCTGATCTCTTCGCTCTATACCGTCGGTTACGCTTACGATTGCTGTGCCCTCGTCCTCCAATGGAACAGCCTCAACGTCGGCCCGCGCAACGAGAACCGGTTGCTTTTCAGCTTCCGTCTGAACGGCATCGGCGCTTTTGGAACAGAACAATTTGGAACAGGCCTGCGATAATCTGGCGCTTAGATGCTTCGCTTTGCGGCCCCGATCGGTGTCAGCTTTGCGGGCGGCGGCGGCTGCCCCCGTTTTTTGGTCTCCGCATTGGCAACATCATCGTCATAGCTTTGCCGGCATGCCACCAGCAGCGTCATCAAGGTAATGAACATCACGGTGACCGCGGTAATGTGCAGGACAAAATCAAAGATACTGTGAACCAGCACGGCAAAGCATCCCACCACCGCGCCTATCGCGACGCCGCGCCGGTATGAATTCGCGACCGCGGCGCTGGCCATACCCTGGCGAAACAGCCAGAACAGAAAAAATAGTCCAATGATGATCCCAACGACTCCGGCATCCGCTGCGACCTGCAGGTAATCGTTATGTGCCTGCTCGACACGAGCAAGGCCGCTGTATGTATCAAACGGCGTGTAAGCCGCCCCAAGCGCCCCAAGGCCGGCACCTAGCGGCATCGAATTGACGATCACTTTGGTGGTTACGGACCAGATGTGGCTACGGTCCGTTGTCACATCGCCGGAGGCAGTGGTCTCTGCGATCCGTGTCAGAGTGCTTTCACCTCCAACAAAGATCGAGCCGACGATGATCCCTGCGATAAGGAGAGAGGCAAGGCCCACCTTGACGATCAGCCGGCCGCGGCTTTTCGCTCCGGTGGTCAAGACGACAAGCAGAATGACCTCAGCAAGCAATGCGATAAGCCCGCCGCGTGATCCGCTGAGCAGCAACGCAACGCCCATCAGCGCAATGCCCGTTATATACAACAGACGCTTGTCCCGCGCGACCGATCCTGAAAAAAGCATTCCCAGCGGGACCGCGATCGTCATTTCCATGTACGCCGCAAAGTTGTTGCGATTGACGAACGAACCGAAGGGTTGAGCGGAACGGGCCTCGTAAATGCCGTAGATCTTTCCGGGGCTAAGCACAGCTTGCAGGATCGCAAAAAATGCGTAAGCGAAACCGAAAATAGCGATGATGATAACAAGCCGGCGAATGCGGCCAGCCGAGTTTATCAATACCAGCGAAACTGAAAAGAAGAGTCCAAGCGAAAGGTAATGGAGCGCCGACATCTCGGTCGCGAACGGATCGAATGATATCGTAAGTGGAATGTCCGGCAGACCGGCTATTTCACCGATCGAGCCAAATGGTATTGCCTGGACCAGTCCATATGCCGCTACTGCATAGAAGGGTATCTGAAGTTTTGAGGAACTGATCTCGACCGCTCCTGTTCGAAAGGCATCGGCGGCCCAGAGGACCACCATCAGGGCAACCGCGACATAAAAAAGCGCGAGCACGGGTTGATGGACAGTACCGTATAGGACCGTGGTCAACACAATCACTAAGATCATCAAAAGGAATGCGATCCGGTTCGGTAAGGTCATTTCGTCAGTTAAAGAATGGGCTCACGGCGGCTGTGATCAAATTCGTTCAAGTTTGAACGCGTCAAGCCATACAATGCCATTTATCGGACAGATGTCCCCGCAACTCTCTCGCGACGTCCGAATATAGATCCCGTCACAGTCATCGGGCACCGTGAACTCGACATTCATCGACTCCCATTCACGCGAACCAAGCGGAAAGCGAATACTTCGGGCCAGTAGTACGTCGTTCTTGGCGTCGACCACGTCAATCACAGGTTCGCCGCCGGTACGAAGGTTCTCAACCCTAACCATAAACGTCAATCGGTAACGGCCTCCCGGCTGGATCGCCACCAATTGCGAAACATTTAACAGGTCCGGGCGATTGTATCCCTTGAAGTTGAGCTTTAGGCCTCGCTGTCCCTCAGAATGTACGTTTGGATCAGGCAGGATCTCTAATTTACTATCACTCCGATTTACATGCCATCCAAAAATTGTGCTCGCCGAATCACCAAAAAACTTTTCAAAACCCGGATTAGAAATTACTTCAAAACTCGCTTCCGGATCTATTCCCGCCTGTCGGGCCAGTTCGAGTGCCTCGCGAAAATGGCGTTTTTCGTACAGGCGTTGGGTCATATTCTTCAGTATCGGCGCGTGCCTTGCCCGAACGTCTTCAGGGATACTGTTCCAGACACGCAAAGCATCGGCCGCCGCCCCGCGCACCGAATAGAAGACCGCAAGAGTAACCCGTGTTTCAGGCGTATCGGCCGCGACCTGCTCGACACGGGCCGGATCCTGGTCAAAATAATCCCACGCCAATGCGAACACCTGCTCGCGGTACACAAAACTCTTTTCTGTCGCCTTGGTCAAATACGCAAATGCCTCATCGACCCGATCGCGGCGGAGATAGAAATTGCCGATCTGCCATTGCGGGAACGTATATTCAGGTGCAAGATCGACCGCGTGTTTGAACGCACGTTCCGCTTCATCCAAACGCTCGGCCTGTTCATACGATCGTCCCAGTTCTATCCACGAACGGTAATCAAAGGGCGAAGAGCGGACCGCCTCTTCAAAATTTCGAATCGATGCGGCAATGCTTTCAGGCGTAAAATCTTCCTTTAGCTTTTCAGCAAGAAGCAGCCGCGGCAGGCGGTCCCGCGGTGAAAGGTCAACCGCGGCTTCGGCTATTTCCAGCGCATTTGGCTGAACTGGAGACGTTAGTTCGCCGAGCATATTGGCGATCTGCCACCTGACGCCAAACCACGCCAAAAACACGGCGACAGCGACCGATCCGAGGATCGCCAAACGGCCCAATGTGCTTTTTGCGCTCAATGAGAACATCTCTATTGCAAACCGGCAGTTTAACGCCCAAAAAATGCAGATATCTTCGCGACCACATATTCCTGCTGTTCAGGCTTCAGTTCAGGAAATATCGGCAGTGCCAAACTTTCACGCGACGCCCGCTCCGATTCTGGAAATTCTCCCTCGCGATAGCCTAGATATTCGAAGCACTCCTGCAGGTGGAGCGGAATAGGATAATAAACATCGGTGCCAATTCCCTGCTCGGTCAGGAAAGCTCTTAGCCCGTCACGCCTTTCTTTGACCCTGATAACGAACTGGTTATAGATGTGCCGGCGCCCAAAGCGTTCAATAGGCAGCGATATCACATCCTCCAGATCAGCATTCGAAAAGAGCGTGCGATACAGTGCGGCATTCGCCTGCCGCTGCCTGGTCCAGCCGTCAAGATGTGGCAATTTTACACGCAGGGCCGCACCTTGAAATCCGTCAAGGCGAGAATTTAGCCCAACCCATTTGTGATTATAACGTTCACTGGCCCCGTGGACGCGCAAAGCGCGAAGACGTGCCGCAAGGCCGTTGTCATTCGTCGTCATAACCCCACCATCGCCCATTCCGCCCAGGTTTTTCGATGGATAGAATGAAAAACAGCCGATCGCTCCCATCGAACCGGCACGCTGGCCTGCAAACTCAGATCCGATCGCCTGTGCCGCGTCTTCAACGATCGGCACATCCGCAAGCTCACATATCTCCGTGAGCCGGCCCATCTCAACGCATTGGCCAAAGAGGTGAACAGGCTGGACGGCCTTCGTCTTCCCCGTTATCCGTTCCGCCACTGCTTCAACCTCGAAATTGAACGTGTCCGGTTCGATATCAACAAACACCGGCCTTGCCCCGATCCGCGTTATGGCACTGACGGTCGCAAAAAAACTGTACGGAGTTGTAATGACCTCGTCGCCAGTTGAAACGCCGAGAGCCATCATCGCCAGAAGCAATGCATCGCTTCCTGACGCACAGCCGATCGCGTGGTTGGCCGAACAGTATGCCGCCAATTCTTTCTCAAGTTCCGCGACCTCACCGCCGAGAATAAACGCGTTGGTATCGAGGACGCGGCCCAA
Source organism: Acidobacteriota bacterium (assembly GCA_020853255.1). The sequence goes on along the minus strand of JADYZI010000212.1, from coordinate 31,943 downwards.
CGCCGCCTCGATCTCGGGCCGCAGCATTTCATTTTGCTGCTTTAGATCAAGAAGTGGAACATTCATCTGTTTTGCTGATGCGATCATGAGGATGACCCAAACGGCCAAAGGCTAAATTCTACCGAAACCCGACGGAATTTGCATTTTCCAGCCTTGTTTTTTAGCCTAGTCGGGATGATCCCAGAAAAGAAGGAACGTACGGCCGCGATCATCAGGCGGCTGAAAAAGGCCTACCCCGACGCTCATTGCGCTTTGAACCACACAAACCCGTTCGAGCTTCTGATCGCGACGATCCTTTCAGCACAGTGCACGGACGAACGCGTCAACATCGTGACTGCTGACCTATTTCGGAAATATCGCGGCCCGAAAGCTTTTATCAATGCATCGCAATCGGAACTTGAATCGGATATCCATTCGACCGGCTTCTTTCGAAATAAGGCAAAGAGTATCAAAGGTGCGTCACGGCGGATAATTGAGATCTACGACGGTAAAGTGCCCGAAACCATGGACGATCTGCTAACGCTGCCTGGCGTTGCTCGAAAGACGGCGAATGTCGTGCTCGGGAACGCGTTCGCGATCGCATCCGGCGTAGTGGTTGACACGCACGTCGCCCGCCTGTCGCTGCGGTTGGGGCTGACTGAGGAAAAAGATCCCAGTAAGATAGAAGCCGATCTGATCAAACTCGTACCGCGAAGACATTGGATAATGTTCCCGCACTGGCTCATCACGCACGGCAGACGCGTGTGCATTGCACGCCGGCCAAAATGCCGCGAATGCGTGCTTGGTGATATCTGCCCGTCCCGCGATCTCTATATCTCCACCGGCCAGGCCGCGGAAAAATAACAGAAGCCCGCACGATAGTAAGGGCATGATCTCTGCAAAAGCCCGCACAATAGCAAGGGCGTAAGCATATTACTCCCTTACTACCGTGCGGGCTTCTGCACGTTACATTAAAGCAGGCTAGTTCCCTTTCGGGAGTTCCGGCATACTTCCGGCGGCGAATCGCGGCAGCAATTCGTCACGCATTGCGAGGGTGTAAACTCCGGCGGCGAAGATTATCGCCGAAGCCTTTACATCGTCCTCGATGATGCGTTCATACGTGTCCAGATTGGTATGCCAAGTTACGCCAAAGTATTCGATCGGGTCTTGCGACGCTCCGATCCCCGGCAAACCGGCCGCGTTGAACGAAGTGCTGTCCGTTCCGCCCAACCCTCGGCTCTTTGTGCTGATCACGCCCGCAAATCCAAGGTCTGAGAATGGGGCAAGTGCATCACGAAGCACCGTTGAAGTTTCCGGCGGCCCAAAAACGCTGAGTCCGCGTGCACGCCCGGTACCGCTGTCGATGTTGAAATAACCGCCGAATTTCGCAAACTCCGGCGTCGGAGCTTCGGCGGTTCCGAAGTGTTTCTTCACATAGGCCTGTGACCCAAGCAATCCCTGCTCTTCGCCGCCCCAGCAAGCAACGCGGATCGTCCGCCGCGGCTTCACGCCGATCGCTTTCAGTATCCGAGCGGCTTCCATCATCGTCGCGCACCCTATCGCATTATCGGTTGCACCGGTCGCCGAGTGCCACGAATCAAGGTGGCCGCCTAGCATGATAACTTCGTCCTTCTTGTCCGTTCCGGTTATCTCGCCGATCATGTTATAGCTCGTTGTTCCTTCAGGCACAGTATGGCTCTGTAGATTGAACTCAAGTTTAACAGGGGTCTGATGAGCGAGAAGGCGAGTGATGCGGCCAAAATCTTCGTTCCGCAAAACTACGGTCGGAACGGCCTTGGCGATATCGAACGTCCGATTGTTAAAAGCGCGAACGGCGCCGCGATCAAGCTGCGATTCGTTTATCCGAACCAGAACATTATTATCCAAAAGGAATTTCTCAAGCTGTTCATTGACCTGGCCAGCCGTCAAAGCTCCTTCGCGAGGTGTAACAGGCGTCCGTTGCGGAAATCGAAATTCCGGTGCCGGTGAATTAGGATCGAAACGCTTTTTCAGATCTTCGAGCGGAATATGCTTCGGCGCCGGGTCGCGCGATTGATCTATAAAGGTATGCTTGCCTACAAGCACGATCTTTCCGTTAATGCTGGCCTTTACGCTGTCAAAATACTTCGTCAATTCGGCCTGCGTCGGCATCTGCTGGACTTGCGGGTTTGAAGCCGCCGGAAACGTGGGCAAAACAAGATGGACCGCATCGGCTGTAACAGTGCCTTTGGTCGAAGGTGTCCAGGCCAGGACCTCAAACGTCAAAGTATCAGGCACAGGCGAAAGCATCAGGCCCGTAGCACGATCGCTGACCCAACCGGGATGGCCGAAATCCCACGGTTCGAGGAATGCGTTATCAAATCCCCAGCGTTTCATTTCGGCAACGCCCCATTTTGCGGCGTTCACATAATTTGGCGAGCCCGTAAGACGCGGACCATAAAGGTCCGAGAAATAGTGCATCGTATTAAGGATCTTCGAATTTTCCGTTCCTTCCTTTCGGATGGCGGCGTAAACGTCCTGAGCCGGCTTTGCCGTTTGTGCCAGAACAAAGTTAGGTAGTAGCAGCGCCTGAAAGGCCGCAAGCGCAATTAGGGTTTTTAGGGTGGTTAGTCTTTTCATTTTTCTAATTGTCGGTGGATCCGAATCTAACAAAAACCGCACGGGACGCGGCACGAAACAACTTTTATGTGAATATATACGATACACCAGAAAAAAAGTTTTCCCAACCGCCTGCTAAATGGCCCACAAACGACCGCTGATAGCTGATGGCCGTACCTAATGCAGATCGCCCATAACCACCATCATTCGGCCGCCCACGCGACAAATTTTTGAATTATCTTAAGCATCCCCGCCCGCACTGTGCGAGAATGTCCAGATGGAAATTGTCTGGCAAGAACTTACCGGCGGTCTTAGCCATGCGGATGAATTGATCCGCGTGATCGTCCGGCTTTTTGCGGCGATGGTGCTTGGCGGCATGGTCGGGCTTCAGCGTGAGCGAGTTGGGAAAGCGGCCGGAATGCGGACACACATTCTTATTACGATGGGAACGGCATCGTTCGTACTTGCGGGAATGTCGTTCGATATGCAGACCGACGCTCTCTCCCGCATAATACAAGGGGTCACGACCGGTGTCGGCTTTATCGGCACTGGAACAATATTAAAGCAGACCGAAAAGAGCGAGATACGCGGCCTGACCACCGCCGCCGGACTCTTCATGACAGCCGCCATCGGCGTAGCCGTCGGCCTGGGCAAGATAGGCCTCGCCGCAGTCGCCGCCGTGCTCGCCTGGATCGTCCTTGCCGGCCTCACCTACGTTGAAAAACGGATCGGCCCCGACATTCCGCCCGGAAAAGAACAAGCGCAGGTTTGACCCAGCGGCCGCCGCTGGAAGGGGCCGTCGTCATTGGGTTTAAATTAAGATAGCCGCATCAATAGGAACGACCACAATTATCCCATCACCCTTTTTCCCCGTATGCGCGTGCTGTTTGATCGCGGCGACGATCTCATTGGCGATCTCGTCGTTAGCGGCGATCTCGATCCGCTTATTTGGCTTGAACGGATCGAGTGCATCGTACGCGGACGTTCTCAAACGCTGGCCGAAGCCTTCCGAATCGATCAATGTCATACCAGGAAACTTTTCGATATTCTCGAATGCGTTGACGATCTTCTCGACCGTGAAAGGCCGTACTATTGCGATTATCAGCTTCATCGTCTATTCCTGTGTGAATTCACCTTCGACATCCTTTTCAAACCAAGCATAAAGCGTCGGCAAAATAAGCAGCGTGAGGACCGTCGAGGTTATCAATCCGCCGATCACAACAGTCGCCAAAGGCCTTTGGACTTCCGCTCCCGCCGATGTTGCCAGGGCCATCGGAATAAAACCGAGGCTCGCGACAAGTGCGGTCATAAGCACGGGACGCAACCGTGTCATGGCGCCTTCATTGACCGCATCGATCACGGATCTGCCCTCTTCGCGAAGTTGGTCAATGAAGCTGACCATCACAACCCCATTCAACACAGCAACGCCAAACAGCGCGATGAATCCGACGCCCGCTGAGATCGAAAACGGCATTCCCCGTACGGCTAAAGCAATTACGCCGCCCACTATCGCAAACGGAATTCCCGTGTAGATCATCAAGGCTTGCTTTGCCGAACCAAAGGTAGAGAACAGCATCACGAAAATAAGAAACAAGGCTATCGGGACAACGATAAGCAAGCGATTGGTCGCCCGTTCGAGGTTCTCGAACGCACCGCCCCATTGCAGGTAATAGCCCGGCGGAAGCGTTACTTCTTTCTCGATCTTCACCTTCGCCTCGGCGACAAAGCTAGCCACGTCGCGGCCTCGAACATTGGTAGATACGACGATTCGCCGACGCGTGTCGTCACGGGATATTTGTGCGGCGCCGTCGCTTAGTGAAACATCCGCGACTTGAGATAGCGGCACCCGGCCTCCATTTGGGGCGGTCAACAAAAGGTTCCTGACCGACTCGACTGTTTGCGATGCACTTTCATTCAGGCGTAAGACAATATCAAACCGCTTTTCACCCTCGAAAACCTCGCCCGCCTTCTTTCCGGCAAAGATGGATTCGACCAAGTCGTTAACATCTTCGACGTTCAAACCGTAACGGGCTATCGCTGCTCGGTCGGGCTTGACCTGCAACTGAGGCAAGCCCGTAGTCACCTCGGCCTTAGTTTCTTCTGCACCTATTATCGAGGCAAGTGATCTTTCTATCTCTTCTCCTTTTTGAGCGAGAACGCCAAGATCATCGCCAAATAACTTTACAGCAACGTCACCACGCGTTCCTGCTATAAGCTCGTTAACGCGCATTTCGATCGGCTGCATGAAACCAAAGGACGCGGCTGCAGGGACTTCTGCCTCAAGCTTTTCAGACATTTTTTCGATAAGTTGTTCTTTTGTCAGCCCCGATTTCCAATCATCTATCGGATTTAACATCACGAATACATCGCACTGATTCAAACTCATCGAATCATTTGCGACCGCCGGAGCACCGCATTTTGAAACGATAGTTTTTGCTTCGGGAAATGATTTGAGCGACTTTTCGATCTCAGTCGTCGTTTTCATCGCCTGATCGAGCGAAACGCTCGGCAGCAACATCGCCTCAATAAGTATGTCTCCTTCGTCGAGCCGCGGGATGAACTCGCCGCCGAGATACGGAAATATTATTCCGGAGATCATTACGACCGTGATCGCAACTGCCAGCACTTGGGCACGAAACTTCATCACAAACGCCAGCGACGGTTTATAGATCGCTTTTGACCAGCGAATAAGCGGACTTTCCTTCTCGGAAACTTTGCCCTTGAGTATCAATGCAAGCATTGCCGGAACGTATATCAGCGACAGGATAAGCGAACCAAGCAACGCGAAGATCACGGTCAAGGCCATTGGCACAAACATCTTGCCCTCGATGCCGCGAAGGCTGAGGATCGGCAAATAAACGATGCCTATGATCGCGACCGCAAAAACGACGGGACGCGCGACTTCGAGACATGCTTCGAGGATCGTTCGTTCCGGCGGTTCGTGTGAATTTTCGTGCTGGGCTTCTGCCCGGCGGCGAACCACGTTCTCGACCATCACGACCGCACCATCGACGATCAAGCCGAAGTCCAATGCGCCGAGGCTCATCAGATTGCCTGACACGTTGAAAACGCGCATCATGATCGCCGCAAACAGCATCGACAACGGAATGATCGTTGCGACCAGCAACGCTCCACGCCAGTTACCGAGCAGCAACAGCAAAACGAGTATGACCAAAGCAGCTCCTTCGAGCAGATTTGTTTCGACCGTCGCGATCGCGCGTTTCACCAAAGCAGTTCGGTCGTAGAAAGGTTCGATCGTGACACCCAGCGGAAGTGATTTTTGTATTTCGCCGATCCGGTCGGCAACACGTGTTGCAACTGTCCGCGAGTTCTCGCCTTTTAGCATGATCGCCATGCCCGATACGATCTCTCCTTCGCCGTCTGCAGTGACCGCACCTTGTCTGATGCCTTTGCCCTCTACGATCTCGCCCAGATCCTTTACATAGATCGGCACGCCCTCGGCGCCTGTCTTGACGACAATATTTGCAATGTCGTCCATTGTCTCGACAAGGCCAACGCCGCGAAGCAGATATTGCTCGGCACCTTTTTCAATGTAACCACCGCCGACAGTTCCGTTATTGCGCGTGACTGCCTCATAAATATCACGAAGTCTCAGGCCATAGGATTGCAGCTTCTCAGGTTCGAGGCGGACTTCGTACTGTTTTCCAAAGCCGCCGTGTGAATTGACCTCGGTCACGCCCGGAACGCCCATCAATTGACGGCGAATGTTCCAGTCGTGGATCGTGCGAAGATCGGTCGCCGTGTAGTTACTGCCTTTCGCTGCCTTGACCTCATACTGATAGATCTCGCCCAGGCCCGTCGCTATTGGACCCATTTCGGGAGAACCGATGTTCGACGGTATTTGCTCCCTCGCCTGAGAAAGCCGTTCCAGCACAAGCTGCCGGGCAAAGTAGATGTCTGTCGTTTCTTCGAAAACAATGGTTACATTCGAGATGCCAAACTTAGATACTGAACGCAGTTCTTCTACATTCGGAAGGCCGGACATGGAGACTTCGATCGGGAATGTTATCTGTCTCTCAACTTCCAGCGGAGCTAACGACGGCGCACTGGTCAATACCTGGACCTGAACATTGGTCACGTCCGGCACGGCATCGATCGGCAAATTGACAAGGCTGTACGCTCCGGCTGCCGCCATTATTGCAACAAGCAGAAGTACGATCAGTTTCTGAGCGATGGAAAATTTTATTAGTGCGTTGATCATGTTAGTGATCGTCCCCCATTGCCCCTTTTTCTAGCTGCGTCTTTAGCGTAAAGCTGCCTTTCGTCACGACCTTTTCTCCGAGTTTTAGTCCTTCGATAACTTTTGTATAGCCGTTAATGTCAGCGCCGGCCTCGATCTCGCGGACTTCAAAAGCTCCGGTTTCGTCATCAAGCGGCACAAAGATGACGGTTTTGTTGCCGGTTCGCTGGATGGCCGACGATGGCACAACTAGCTCTTCGCCGCTCTCGGCGCTTGTTCCCGTGTAAAACCCGACCTGGGTAAACATTCCCGCACGAAGCTTTCCTCCGGCATTTGGAACTTCCAGGCGAACTCGTCCCGTCCGGGTCGTCTCGTCTAATTTGGGATCGATGTATGAAACACGGCCGCTGACCGTTCCGATCGCGGGCGAAGTGATCTCGGCTGCGGAACCAACGCGAAGCCTCGATAAATTTGCTTCCGGGACGTTGGCGATCACATAGACCGTGCCAAGATTAGAGATCGAGAATATCGGGGTTGCCGCCTCAATACCGGCGCCAGCATTGAATTTTCTTTCGGTAACAATTCCTGAAAGCGGCGATCTTAAGGAAACGAGAGAGGAATCAACGCGGTGATCGTCCGGCCTACCTGACTCGACGGGAACACCGAGGGCCCGCATTTCGTCCTCAATGTACCGAAGGTCAACCTGAGACGTTTCAACCTCCGCACTTGCTTCCTGCAATTCTTTGTTCAATGCAATATTGGTCTGAAAATCATAATCGGCCTTTGCAGTTTTATATGTCGTCTCGGCGGCGATCAGATCCTTGCCCGCACCCGCACCAAGTTCGACAAGACGTTTAGTTCGCTTCAAAGTAGCCTCAGCCTCGTCCAGCCTTGCCTTTGCCTGCAACGCGGCGACCCGGTTCTCAGATCTCTGAACACGAGCAAGATTTCTCTGGGCCAATTCAAATTTTGTCTTGGCTTCGTGCATCTTTCCGTGCATTTGCGCGAGTTGCGGACTCGAAATAACCGCTAACACCGCACCTTTTTGTACAAAGTCGCCGACACCGTAATAAACCTTCTCTATTCGACCGCCTACCAATGTGGTTGCCATTTCCGTCGTCTCAGGATTTAGTTCAACGACACCTGTGACATTCAGCAGGCCGACAGCCGGCCGCTGCGTAACCGACTCCGTCACAATTCCGGCAGAAGCCAATACATCGGGGTCGAGCTTAACTTCCTTGCTCTTCTCGTTCTCAGAATGTCCCGGGTCTTCCTTGTGTTCCTCGGTCGCTGCTTTGTTACCATTCAAGGAATTCTTGCTAGCGATCCACGCGGCCCCGATCATCGCGATCATGCCAACGACGGCCGCCGTTATTAACCAAGGTAGCATTGCGTTCCTTCTTGCGGGTTTGGCTTCGGTATCGTATTCGGCACCACGGTCGAGATTTGATTCAAGACGTTCGAGTTCTGCCTCGTCGTCCGCGTGATGCTCGCTGCGTTCAGTGATCTTATTTTCGGCCATATTCTTTTCCTCTATTTATCGAATGTGAGTCCGAGGGCAATAAATAGATCAGCCTCCGCTCGATATTTTCTGGTCAATGTTTCCGTGGCGTCGCGATTCGCATCGACCAATCGCCGCTGCTCGACGAGCAAGTCCGTGATCTTTATCTGCCCGATCTGATAGACGCTGCGTATCCTCTCGAGGTTCTCGCGCGAACGTGGAAGCACATTCGTCTCAAGTGCAATGAGGGCCTTCCGGGCAGTTTCGAGCTGTTGAAAAGCAAGCGTGATCTCCTTCCTGATCATGCCCTCGGCAAAAATACGACGTTCCTGTGCCTGACGCACCACAATCGCCGCCTCTGCCTTAGCCCCTTGCTTTTGATCAAATACGGGCAAGCCTATAGTGATACCGAACAGCAAGGTTCGGTCGCGCTCTTGCGGAAACGACCCGGTCGGCAGGTCGATAGTTGATCGGTCGAGAGAAAATTTTGTAAATGCCGATATCTGAGGCTTGGCCTCGGACCGTATCAATCGAAGGCCTGCATGGCCCAACTGCTCTTCGAGTTCGGCAATGCGCATCTCAGGCCGGCTTTTCAGGCCAACAGCAATCGCAACCTCCGTCGAAGACGGGAGTGAAGGAAAAGTAGCCAATGGAAGCTCTTCCTTGAGGCGAAGCGGCTGCTCATAGGCTACTCCGGCAAAATATTTGAGCCGTGTGACCGCTGTTTGCAGCCGCCCTTCGGCAAGCTGACGCTGGACACGCAAACGCTCAACCTCAGTTTGCAAAAGGCTAAGCTCAAGCGGTGCGGATTCGCCCTCGTTGACACGGATCTGCACAAACTTGATCGTTTCGATGTCGATGGCAAGGACCTCGTCCAGGTTCCTGATCTCACGAAAAGCAGAAAGAGCGTCGGCATAATCGGCGACGATCCGAGTAAGTATCTCCCGCTGTTTCGCTTCAGTTTCAGCCTCCTTCAAAATGATCTCGGCTCTGGCACGTTCGATGCGTCGATCCCGCTGACCAGAGAGTTCCAACGGAATTGAAACACCCGCACTGAATTCGCCATTACCGGGCGAACCAACTAACCGGCCGGACCTCTGATCGATTTCAAGCGTCGGGTTCGGCCTAAGCCGTGCCTGCGTCATACGAGCTTTCGCTTTATCGACCTCTAGTTGAGCGATCTTTATCTCGCTGTTTGTTTCAAATGCCAGTTTGATAATCTGAGCAAGAGAAAGTCCGTCCGTTTGGCTGTGATAGATCGGATAATTGGTGTCGGCCAACCTCGTCTGTCCGGGTACAACGACAGCGGAAGTCAGCAGCGCTAACAATAAAATGGATCTGTGCATAAATTCCAAAAACAATAACTTACGAGAACGCGCGACTTTTGCGGCCGAAAACAGACGCGAACATCAAACAAAAAGGCGCAGCTTTGGGTTGTTAGTTAGGCTTTTGGCGGTTGCCAGATGGAGAAGGTGCGGGTTGATTTGTAGGGAGTTTTGTATTGCGTGTCCACTTCGGCGACAACCTCACGAACTTTCGGAGAAGTTACCGGCAGAGTATAAACGATCGTCGGGGCCGGGTTGCTTCCGCAGCACGAACAAACGCAAAACGGTGAGCAATCATCCTTGGTATCATTTTCTGTGTCCTGCGACGATCGATCAAGATGGGCGACTTTCTGAATCGGGTGACCCTGATCGTCATGATGCAATACGCGGTCCTTGCACGGCTGCACCGAAAGGGCCAGTAAGTACACAGCAAAAATGTAAGTCAAAATTCGCAAGCGAGTATATTCTCAAATTCCGAGCAAGGTTGTCTAGTGTACTTAAGGGGAACCCAGACACTCGTGTCCATTTTCATTCGATCATCGCAGGCTTCCGACAAAAGTAGAACGGCTATATTACGCGTAACTCTCCGGTATTCATCGTTGAACATTTCTGCCGAAGAACCTCGATCTATCGCCTTCCACCTATTTCGCTAGAGCAGAAGGTTCAACGATAGCAATTCGAAGTCTGTATCGAGATTGAAGGCTGGCCGTTGCTCGATTCTTCGAGGACAAATAATTAGCAGCAATGCGCATGAATTGGATTTGGTGGTGTCAAGTCAACAGTTCAAAAGAAGCGTAGGAATAGTGCAAATTTGAAAAGACCCTAACCTCTGACGTGCAAGCAATTCCATTCAACTATTTTTCTGGCCGTGAGATGCTCGCAGGAGAGTCTTCGGTGAAAGCACGTTGATGCGATCCGGCTCGTTGGGGTCACTACAAACGCTTGGTTCCCTCGATTAAAGCCGTCATTCAACCTCGTTTTTGTTCGACAGGGATCACGTGGACGGCGGCGTCCTTCATTTCACGAAGAAAGCGATTTATTACCGAACCTTTTAAAAGGATCTGCCAGCGGGAGCGGGCGGACTGGCCGAAGATAACATGGGTGATCTCACTCTTGCGGGCGAACTTCAAGAGCTCGTCGGTTACGTTGCTCCCTTTTAGTCTTACAACTATTGCACCAAGTGATTCAGCGAGTCGGATGTTTTCCTGTAGGGTGGCATAAGTTTTGGGGTCGATGCGTCCCGGCCCTTCGCTCGGCGTTTCAACATAAACGGCGTACCAATCATTGTGTGCAAGACGTCCGGCTATCCGAGCGCCGGTTCGCAAGAGCTTCGCGGCGCTTCCGCGGCTCGCCATGCAGACCATTACATGTTCGGGAACAGCCGACGGTTCAAGGCCTTCGCGTTCGCGGTATTCCTGATCCTGAACCGCCTGGTGTTGTGCCACTTGTCTGAGGGCGAGTTCCCGCAAAGTTGCAAGGTTTCCTTTGCGAAAGAAATTGTTGAGCGCCTGCTCTATCTTTTCTATGGAGTAGATCTTTCCTTGTCGCAGTCGTGTCCGCAGGGTGTCGATCGAAATATCAACATCGATCACTTCGTCGGCCCGTTTGAAAAAGGAATCCGGCACGGTCTCGCGCACCTTTACGCCGGTCGTCGTTGCAACCACATCGTTCAGCGATTCGATGTGTTGGATGTTAACGGCCGTTATCACGGAGATGCCGTGATCCAGGAGATCAACCACATCTTGATATCTTTTTTGATTTGTGGTTCCGTCGATGTTTGTGTGAGCGAGTTCATCGACTATCACAACGGCCGGGTTGCGCTCGATGATTCCTGCCAGATCCATTTCCTCGAACACATTGCCGCGATAGTTTATTTTCTGTGGTAGGACAATCTCCAGGTCCTTGATCTGTTCGAGAGTTTCTTCACGCCCATGGGTCTCTACGGCCCCGATCACCACATCGAAACCTTGCTTCTTTAGTGAATGAGCGTCCTCGAGCATCTGCCACGTTTTTCCGACTCCAGCGGCTGCGCCGATATAGACCCGCAGCTTCGCTCTCTCGTCCTCATTTACCATCGCGAGCAGCGACTCCGGCGACGGGCGCTTGCCTCCGTTGCTGTTCGGCGTTTCAGTTGTCTCGGTCTCAACAAACATCTTTAGATAGTCATTTTGCATTCGAAACCGGGCTCACCCGGTCGAGTTCAAGATTCAGCAAGAGGACGTTGACACGCGGTTCCCCAAGAACACCGAACTGACGGCCTTCAGTGAACCGCCCGACGATCGATCGGAGTTGATCTTCGCTCATCCCACGTGCCTTCGCGACCCTCACGATCTGAAAATTGGCGGCGGCTGGTGAGATATGGGGGTCTAAGCCCGATGCGCTCGTCGTTACCAGATCGGCCGGAACTTGTGTTTGGGGGTTTTCGGATCGTAACGCTTCAGCCTCAGTTTTTACCCGATCGATCAATTTGCTGCTGGTCGGGCCGAGGTTCGATCCGCTTGATGCGGCTGCATCGTAACCGGCACCTGCCGCCGACGGCCTTCCTTGAAAATAGACCGGCGAAGTAAAATTCTGCCCGATCAATTCGGAGCCTATCACCTTACCCTCCCGTTCGATAAGCGACCCGTTCGCTTGGTGCGGGAAGACTAACTGCCCGACGCCCCAAACAGCTAGCGGATACAATATTCCTAGTCCGACGGTCATAACAACGATCATTAGCACGGATGTAATTAAGTCTTTCATATATTTGAGCGGCGTTGGGACAAGTGCCCACATCAAAATTAAGCTAATCCAAGAGCTGTCACGATCAGATCGATAAGTTTGATCCCGATAAAAGGCGCGATGATGCCGCCGACGCCATAGATCAAGAGATTCCTTTGCAGCAGCGATGAGGCCGACAACGCTCGATATTTCACGCCCCGGAGTGCCAGCGGGATCAGCGCGACTATGACCAACGCATTGAAGATGACTGCCGAAAGGATCGCAGATTGGGGCGTCGCAAGGCCCATGATATTTAGGGCATTCAAAACCGGGAACGTAGCCGCAAACATCGCTGGGATGATCGCAAAATACTTCGCAACGTCGTTCGCAATTGAGAATGTCGTCAGGGCCCCACGCGTCATCAAAAGCTGCTTACCGATTTCGACCACCTCGATCAGCTTGGTCGGGTTTGAGTCGAGATCGACCATGTTGCCGGCTTCTTTGGCGGCCTGAGTACCGGTGTTCATCGCTACCCCGACGTCCGCCTGAGCAAGTGCTGGTGCATCATTTGTTCCGTCGCCCGTCATTGCGACAAGTTTGCCCTCGGCCTGTTCGCGTTTGATGAGCGCCATCTTGTCTTCCGGTTTTGCTTCAGCGAGAAAATCGTCCACGCCTGCTTCGTGCGCGATCGACGCAGCGGTCAACGGGTTATCGCCCGTGATCATCACGGTTTTAATACCCATCTGCCGAAGCTGATTGAAACGTTGGCGCATACCCTGCTTTACAATGTCTTTCAGGTAGATAACGCCAAGCGCATTGCCCGAATCCGCGACCACAAGCGGTGTGCCGCCAGCGCGAGCTATCTTTTCCACTACCTCCCGCAGCTCGGCCGGCTGCTGACGACCGCCGGCACTTAGGTATTTCTCAACTGCATCGACCGCACCTTTTCGTATCTCACGGCCATCCAGATTGACACCGGACATTCGCGTCTGGGCGGTGAAGGGAACGAACGTCGCATTGCTGGCCAGTTCGTGAACCTCTCTGCCCCGCAAACCATATCTTTGCTTCGCAAGCACGATAATCGAGCGACCCTCGGGTGTTTCGTCGGCGAGGGATGAGAGTTGTGCCGCGTCCGCAAGTCGCTTTTCATCAACACCCGTTAGTGGAATAAATTCCGTCGCCTGTCGGTTGCCAAGCGTGATCGTGCCGGTTTTATCGAGCAGCAATGTGTTCACATCGCCGGCCGCTTCGACCGCGCGTCCGCTCATCGCAAGTACGTTGTGCTGTACCAGCCGATCCATCCCGGCAATACCGATCGCGGAAAGAAGGCCACCGATGGTCGTCGGGATAAGGCAAACCAATAGCGATATGAGGACAAAGATCGTTTGCCGTGCCCCCGAATAGATCGCAAACGGCTGAAGGGTAACTACCGCCAACAGGAAGATAATAGTCAATCCCGCAAGCAGAATGTTGAGCGCGATCTCGTTCGGCGTCTTTTGTCGGGATGCACCTTCCACAAGAGCTATCATCCTGTCGATAAATGTCTCGCCGGGATCAGAGGTTATTCTCACCTTGATCCAGTCGGACAAGACTCGCGTCCCACCAGTCACCGCCGATCGGTCGCCGCCGGATTCACGAATGACGGGAGCGGATTCGCCCGTTATCGCCGATTCGTCGACTGAGGCTACGCCTTCGATAACCTCCCCGTCACCGGGAATGAAGTCACCGGCCTCGACAAGGACGATGTTACCTTTGCGAAGCTCGGAAGCCGGCACAATTCCTTTCACACTCCTGCCTTCCGGATCCTCCAATAGCTTTGCGTGTGTTTCCGTCCGCGACCTTCGCAACGTATCAGCCTGTGCCTTGCCGCGGCCTTCAGCCATGGCTTCAGCGAAATTCGCAAATAGGACCGTGAACCACAGCCATAGTGTGATCTGTAGCTCGAACAGAACATTCGCATCCGCAGCCGACGAGATCAAATTTGCGATCAGCTTAACGGTAAGGATCATCGCACCGATCTCAACTACGAACATTACGGGATTCTTCAACATCACGCGTGGATTGAGCTTCCCAACGGCGCTCACAAGAGCCCGCGTGATGATCTTGCCGTCCCAAATAGATATTTCCGTTTTCATAAATATTGTGCCGCTCGGTGACGGGTTTAACCTAAAAGATCTGCCCAGCGTACATCTGGAAATGCTCAAGTATCGGCGACAGGCTCAGCACTGGAAAGAACGTCAAAGCTCCTACTATGATCACGATGCTGATAAGCAGCACCGTAAACAACCATGTGTTTACAGGAAATGTACCCAAGCTCGGCGGCGTTGTTTTCTTTGCCGCGAGACTTCCCGCGATCGCCAAGACTGGAATGATCATCATGAAACGTCCAACCAGCATCGCCAGTCCGAGTGTTGTGTTGTACCAATAGGTGTTCGCATTCAACCCACCGAATGCCGAACCGTTGTTGGCCGTGCCGGATGTGAACGCATAAACGATCTCCGTAAGACCATGAGCGCCTTGATTATTCAACGAAGTTAACCCAAACTCAGGCGAGATCGCCGTTATAGCGGAGAATGCCAGGATACTCAACGGAAACACGAGTGCGTAGAGGATCGCCATTTGCACGTCGAATGATTCGACTTTCTTCCCAAGAAATTCGGGCGTTCGGCCAACCATCAAACCCGCTATAAAAACGGTCAGGATGACCATCACTAAAATGCCGTACATCCCCGCCCCGACACCGCCGAAAATTACTTCGCCGAGCATCATATTCGCCGTGGGCACAAGGCCGCCCAGTGGCGTGAATGAATCGTGCATGGCATTGACCGCACCGCAAGAGGCGTCTGTGGTAACGGTCGCAAACAGCGCCGAACCGGCGACGCCAAAACGCACCTCTTTGCCTTCCATGTTGCCGCCGACTACCAGTTGGTTTACAGTCGCGGGATAGATCGGGTTGCCTTTCGCCTCGGCCCAGTATGCTGTCGCCGCACCGGCAAAGAACAACACTGACATCGCGGCAAAAACTGCCCAGCCATGCCCTTGTGAACGAACCATACGTCCGAGGGTGTATGTAAAACCCGCTGGGATGAGGAAGATAAGCAGCATCTGGATCAGGTTCGAGAATGGCGTTGGGTTTTCCAGTGGATGGGCAGAATTTGCATTAAAGAATCCGCCGCCGTTTGTACCCAACATCTTGATCGCGAGTTGCGAAGCCGCCGGCCCCTGCGCGATCGTTTGGGTCTCGATCGTCTGGTCTTCTTTTGTGTTCTCCCCGTTTTCGGCGATGATGACGTTGCCTTCGGCATCCTTCTTGTCCACCTGAACAACAAAGCTGTCAGTAACGTTAGCCGTGTCGTACGGCCTAAAATTCTGCACCACTCCCTGCGAGACAAAGAACACGGCAGCTAGAAACGAGATCGGCAGCAGGACATAAAGAGTCCCGCGCACAACATCGACCCAAAAGTTGCCTAGTTTGTCCGTCTGGAAACGTCCAATGCCGCGTATAAAGGCGACTGCCACGGCCATCCCAACTGCGGCCGAAAGGAAATTCTGCACGGCCAATCCCACCATCTGGGTGAGATAGGTCATCGTTGCTTCGCCGCCATACGATTGCCAGTTCGTGTTTGTCACAAACGAGGCGGCCGTGTTGAAGGCGAGGTGTTCACTCGGCGCTGCGAAACCCTGCGGATTCAGCGGCAGCGATCCCTGCAGCCGTTGGAGAAGATAAAGGAAAACTACCGACACCATGCTGAAAATTATCGTAGCCGCGGCGTACCGCTTCCAGTTCATTTCCTCGGCTGGATCAACGCCCGTGATCTTATAGAAAAACCGCTCGATCGGTCCAAAAACAAATCCGAGAAATGTCCTTTCGCCTGTGAAAACCTGGGTCAAATAGATCCCCATTGGCTTAGTAACCGCGAGAATTATCCCGAAAAATAATAAAATTTGAAGAATTCCGTTTAAGCTCATGATCGTAAATTTTGCCGAGTATCAGAACCGTGACACAGTTCGACTAGAATTTCTCCGGCCTCAATAAGGCGAAGATCAGATAGCCCGCTACAAGGATCGAGCAGATCAAAGCAATTATCGTTTCAATACTCATCTTTCTTCTCCTTCCGGAGTCTTCCGCAAAACGCGATATAGCCGAGGGCAAGCACAAAGAAAAGTATCGTGGTGCCGATATAAAGTAGATCCTGCATTAATAGGGCCTCCATCAATTGAAGTTGTATCCAACCTCGAACAGAAAGAAATGGTTTCCGTTCCGCGCACCCGTGTTGCCTAGTGAGTACGTCCAGTACGTCGTAACCTTCGGATGCGGCTTGTAAATAATGCCCGGCGTAAAGTAGCCGCTTGAGTGCTTTCCTGTGATCCAGTCAGCGGCAACGCTGAGCTTGCTATTGATCGTTTGCTCAATTGCAAACTGCCCGCCCGCTCGGATCGCATTTGACGCAAAGACGTTCTTGCTGGCAACGTATCCTCCAGCTGTTAGTCTGGTCTTACTGATCGATTTCGAGACTGCGGCGTAACTGTAGGTTCCGAAGTTATAGGACCGATTCCGAACCGGAACATAAAAGTTTGTTCCGGCGAACAAGGCTAGATCTTTTTTTTCGCTTTCGTAAAACTTCCACTTCACTGTCGGCACCAGCGTCGTCGAATCCGCGCCGGGCTGGATGTTGCCAGTTACGTTCAAGCCAACCTCGACATTCCCGCCCGTTCCAACCACAATGCGCGGCACAAAGCTCGAAAACTTGCAAAGAGCTTCCTGACAGTTTGGCTTAAAGCTTAGGTCGATCTCACCGTAGACCTTACCCCGGTCAAGTACATCCGCTGACGGCACATTGAAGATCGTTTGCTGCGCGTTCAATGAACCGGAAAAGGCCAATGACAAGATCAAAAACAAATAAGTGCAAATCGTATTTTTCATTTCTTTTCCATCCTAGGATCTGGTGCTCCCGCCATCCCTGTCTGCCTGCATCGTTCGACTCTAATTGCGGTTTCAGCCTCATTGATCTTGTCGAGGCTATGGCCAACGAGAAACAGCAGTTGGAAAAAGGCAATCAGCAACCCGGTACCAAGCCCGGTACGAGACTCGATGTTGTCATCGAGAAACCACGGCGCCGCGCTGCACATAAATCCTCCCAGAAATGCCAGGATGCTGAGCATTCCGGAACCGAGCAGGACCGCCGTCCAAAACGTGCGTTGCCGATCATGTCTCAAAGCGGCGTTTCGAATATTTACAACTGCGTTGCGCGGTAATGCCATCTCCCTCATGTGTTAAATTCCGTCGTTAATACAACGGCCTCCAACTAGAGAGTACGAAGTAGAAAATAAAACCGGGGAAAAAGGTTGATAAAGAGTTCGTAAAGATTCAGGCAGAAGGGTTAAAGCGGTACCCGACCCATGGCTCAGTCAAGATATATTGCGGTTTGGCAGAGTTTATTTCGATCTTTTTCCGAAGATTCCCGAGGAAGACGCGTAAATATTCGGTCTGCTCTGCTGCATTTGCTCCCCAAACCGATATCAAGATCGTGCGGTGCGTGAGTACCTTACTGTGGTTCTTGAGAAGGAAGATCAGCAATTCTAATTCTTTTGGAGTGAGGTGAATTTCTGCACCGCGAACAGATATTTTGTACGTAATTAAGTCGATCTTAAAGTCACCTGCCGCGATGACCTCCTCTTCTGCATTGACTGCCGGAGCCCTTCGCAGAACTGCCCTGACGCGTGCCAAGAGTTCATCCATCCCGAATGGTTTCATCACATAATCGTCCGCTCCGGCGTCCAGGGCTGCAACCTTTGTTTCTTCCTCACCCTTTACGGAAAGGACAATTATTGGAACACTCGATAATTTACGGATCTCACGGCAAAGTTCAAGCCCGGACATCTCGGGCATCTGCAGATCCGTGATCACGATTTCCGGATGAAAATCACGAAAAGTCTCCAGTCCGCTCCTGCCATCGGCAGCAGTGCGAACCTCATACTGAGGAGCTGCAAATCCGCGTCGCAGCACCCGCGTGATCTGAAGTTCATCATCCACTAACAGGACACGCGTCGCTTCCATATTGGTCATTCGCTATCCTGGCGCAACTCATCCGTTTCATTATCGCCGATCGGTATTTGAAAGACGAACCGCGTAACGAATCCGTCGCATCCGCCTTCGACCCAGATATGCCCGCCCTGCGATTCCGCGATACCGCGAGCGATCGCCAAGCCCAGCCCCAAACCGCCCCCGGTTGAATGAATGTCATCGTCCACGGCTCGATAAAACCTGTCGAAAATGCGCTCGCGGTCTTCCGGATCGACGCCGCGACCCTGATCTTCGACAACGATCTTGACCGTTTCATCCTCTGCGCTCCAGGCCATGACTCGTATGTCGGTTCCACCGTAGGAATACTTGGCAGCGTTGTCGAGAAGCGTGTAAATGACCTCCTCAACCGAGTCCGCGTCCACACGCACCGATGGCAATTCACGCTCCAACTCGACCTTGAGCCGATGGTCGGCAAGGCGGAACTGAGCGCGATCGATCGCTTTGTCGATGACTTCGCGCACAGAGATCCAGGACTGCCGAAGATTCAGTTTTCCTGCTTCGATCTTGGCCAGATCCACCATACCACCTACAAATCTGTTAAGCCGTTCGGCTTCTTCATTGATTATCTCAAGCAGCTCGTTGCGGCTTTCCTTATCGGCGATGACCGAATCTTCCATCAGAGCCGTGGCCGAGGCCTTGATCGACGTGAGCGGTGTTCTCAGATCATGTGTCACCGCATCTAGCAAAGCGGACTTCAGTTTTTCGCTACGCTTGACCGCCTTCGCTTCACTGGCCTCCTCAAAAGCGTCCTGAAGTTTTGTATAGAGTCTCTCAATTTCTATCTTTCTATGTTCTGATTCCTGCGCCCGGCGTCGCGCAGATTCGGACAACTGGCCCGCAACCAATGACGTGACAATGAACGCCGCAAACGCAGCCCAGTTCTCTTTGGCTTGTATAGTAAAAGTATAAAGTGGCGGAAGGAAGAAGAAATTAAAACATAGCACGGCAAAGATGGAAACGGCTAAAGCCTGCCTGCTTCCGAAGATAGTTGCGATCAACAAAACCAATAAGAGCAGTGACAAAGCGACCGTTGTCGCACCGATCACAGACGCGAACGGGGCAAGCATTGCAACCAGTACGGCGGCGACGATAACGGAAATGAAATATTTAAGTGTCTCTCTCATTCCAATTGCCGAGAGTAGTATACACTTGAACTTCGAGCGGGTTCTTCTTTCGTTAAATCCGGGCGCTCCGTAGGTCACTGCAAAAAACTATGTGAGAATTGCAGTTCGTCTTAACCGAGAACAGGATCAGCATCTTAATAAACATTTTCTTTTTCCCGTCACGGTCGATCCGGACCGATTCCTGCCCATTCGTATGTGAACAAATTCAATATTTCGGCTTCACCTCTTCAAGACGGCGATCCGTGTGTCGGAAAAAGCCCTTTACAACAGACGAGACCATTCTAAATCTAGCAGCTTCCGTGGCGGCGGTTTGGTCTATTGAGGCCGCCTCCACACGTCCTTCGAAATTCTGAGATGGTCAAGTAAACCGGACACGGGTGCCGGGTTTCGCCTAAAGTTATTAGTTTGTCGAATATGCGGATTGAAAGCCCTTCATAATTCCAGCCTCGATTCTCCATTTTGAAGTAAACGCTAGTTTGACCCACGGATACTTGACGAATATCGTAGCGCGGCGCTCGCTCTTCAAAATCAAGGTAACCAGATTGCTGCATCAACACTACGACGGCAAATAGGGCTAGGCTTTTCAAGTGCATGATTAAGATCTCCTCCTTGATTTCCCATATACTTAGCCAGTGACAATATACAGGCCGGAATTGTAAATCTCCCCCCAATTAGCTCAGCCTTTTCTATCGTGATAATTTCAATCATTTCCGGCACCTCACGATCAGCCAAATCGCCAAGAACGTGCGTCAGCAAGTGACAACGAAAAAGCAGGCAATTTCAGCCACAATGAAGCAGAAACGAGCCATTCGAAACCGCTTTGAACCACCCTTAGGATGTTTCTGAACGAGCGTGATTTGAAGCGATGATTATTGAGAGTTGTGAGCGGAATACGATGACAAAAAGAACACTCCAACCAACCAGCAACCAAGTCAAATATGAAGCCTCCAGCAATACCGACGATCAACTTGCCATAGCCAAATTCCCACGTAAGGATGACGAACATAATGTCGTGGCCTGGGAAGCTGTTGCGTTGACACTTGCCGAAAAAGCCGGCGTTCTCGTCTCATCGTGGAGAATGATAAATGTTTCCGAGAAACCTGTGCTGCTCATTCGACGATTCGATCGTGATCGAAATATCCGAGTGCCATTCCTGTCTGCTATGAGCATGCTTCAGGCAAAAGATAACGATACGCACAGCTACTTGGAGATCGCTGATGCACTGCGTCAATATGGAGCAGAACCTTCGAACGATCTTGCACAACTCTGGCGACGCATAGTTTTCAGAATACTGATCTCCAACACCGACGACCACCTTCGCAACCACGGATTCCTCTACGAACGTCACAAAGGCTGGCGCATGTCACCCGCCTACGACAGGAACCCCACTCCCGTCGAAATAAAGCCTCGGATTCTAACAACGACAATTGATCTCGATGATGGCACCGCGTCGCTTGATCTGGCTTTATCAGTAATAAAAGCTTTCAGATTGTCCCAAGTTGAAGCGAAAGCGATCGTAAAAGAAGTTGGCACTGAGGTCGCCAAATGGCGCGACGTTGCTCAAACTCTCGGCTTGAACAAAGCTGAAATTGACCGGATGGCTTCTGCATTTGAACATTCAGATTCCGATATGGCACTGAAATAGTTTGCTGACTACACAAGGTCAAGTTCTTCCTGCATTGCTCGACGCTGAGGATACTCCGCTCGGAGTTTTTCAATGATCTCGGCTGTCTTTTCGGGCGACCCAAGTTTCTTGAGCCTTCATAAATACCTGGCAATGGTTTGGTAATGCTGTCGTCCTACATTTTTGATCGCATATCTGATGATGGCTTCGCCGTATAACAAAGCGATCTCGCTCGCATAGTCTTTCTTTAGGTAGGGTTCGTAACGTTCGAGTTCGTTTAAACTCGGAGAGTTTTTTACAAGTTCAAAAAGGCGGCCGAAACGATCCCGAATCAAACCGGTTGGCAGCAGACCTTCAGCTATGATCGATATGGAAATCGTCGCTTCGACACGGTAAATACGACGACGCTGCCGCCCGGCTGTGCAGAAGCAGTCAGCAATCCGCAGATAGATCCCGTGACCAACAAACTCATCGGCTACGGCTTCGATCCGTCCGGCAACACGACGGCCGACGCACAGGGCAGGACGTTCGTTTACGACGGCGAGAACAAGCAGGTGGAGGTGAAGGACGGTTCGAACGCCACCGTCGGGCAATACTGGTACGACGGCGGACTAAGCGAAGGGGAGGCTATTCAATATTTGGTTTCTAACCCAAATTACTCCAACAGATTTCGGCGAACGATAGTCGACTGATTTGCTTCCACAGGAAGGTTCTGTCACTTTTACTGTTAATCGACTGTCTGGCGGACTGTTATTGGTTCTAGGTATTGAAACGCACATCAGCACCGCCGAAAGTCTCATACGGCAACACCACAAACGTGACCGGATTTTCCAAGGCCACGCTGGTTCCTTTATCGTATCGAACGATCCGTCAATAACCGTCCTCAGTTCTCAAAACCAAGGTTCACAGGTTTCATCGGTCGTTTCGCCCGGGCCTCGAGGGCCTTTTTGTTAAAACGCTCGTGGGCCGCAGGATCCTTTCTTTTGAACTCTTCGGCTTCCTTGAGGTGTTTGGGGTCTATCGGAGAGCCGGTTTTGACTGCATCTTTACCAACCTCTTCAAGTTGAATATCGTCAGCCCAAACCTGTCCTTTCCCGCTCAATAGAAAACCGTACACGATCTCTGCAGCTTCTGACGGGACATCTAGCACGATCTCGTACTTCTTCCAGTCTGAGGTTCCTTTGACCGGACGATTCTCCATATTATCGAACTCGAGCATAATGGAAGGGTCAGCGGCATCGATCCGCAGCCATAGGCCGCCCCAATCCGCGACGCCCTCGCTCTTTAAGTAACCCGAAAGCCTTAATCGCTTGCCGCGGAATTCGTCCGGCTTGATCGACTGGATGAACGCCGCGAATCCGTCTTTCGTTACAGATGCCGTTGATCTGATGACGGCGCTCGAATTGCCGCTGCGTTTCACTGAAGTGTCCAGGTGCATTTCGTAGTTTTTCGGTTCCGTGCCGGTCTTGCCCCAGCCCGTTGGGCTCGGCGGCCCGGCCTTTGACTGCGTCGGCTGGCCAAAGGCCGAAGCCGACATCAGAAACAGGACGACTATTCCAATGAGTTCTTTCATGATTTCCTCCTTCGGCACTCAGGCCCACACTTGCCTTAGTAAACCAATTTCCCGTCCTTCACGATCACTTTGCCATCGACAATCACGGTCGCGTTCGAAACCGGGAAGTTTATTCCGGTTCGCGAATTGTTCGCGCCGCCGTAGAGCCGATTTTCGCCAAGTCCGATGTGGACCATTCCGGCGGTGTTGTAATGACGAAGGTCGGCCTTCTCGTCCTCGACATTTTTTAGCGACGGGTTCAACCCGATCCAAAAGCTACCGAAAACATCCTTCGGCCCCGAAAACGGCCTGAACTCTTCGTTAAGGCAGTCGGCGAAGGGTCCGGCCTTCAGGTTCGTCATCTTGCCGTCCTTCAATTCAAAGCTTACGTTCTTATGACGGTCGGATCGGCAGCGGGTCCGGGGAACAACAACCTTTCCGTTGGCCGAAGTTTCAAGCGGAGCAAAATAAACGCTCCCCGCGGGAAGCGCAACGAAGCGGGCCGTGTAGATCTTCGATTTTCCTTCCTCTTCGGTGATGATGCCGTCATCGACGAAGATCTGCCGGCCCGGGGCAATTGAAAATGTGATATCGGTGCCCGACGGAGTCGTCACCCTCACGGTTTTCGCTGCCTGCAAGATCTTCTGCAGCTTCGAACCCTGCTTCGAGATCAAATTGTAATCGGCGTAGATGCCATCCCAAACGTTCTTCGAATAGCCCGCAAAGTCCATTCCGTTCTGTTCGGCGTCGGCCTTCGTCGGGAACATTATGCCGACCTCGCGAACCGGTAGCGAGTTTCTTATGCCGGTAAAGTACTCGTACGATTTGGCGTACTTCTCGAAACGGTCACTGGGTATGTCCTTTGTAACGGCTTGCGGATCTTCGTAGTACGGTAGGCCGATGTAAACGTTGGCATGTTTGTACCACTCACCCCAGAAGGTCGGCACCTGTTCCAGATAGCTGTCCGGAGCGTCCTTAAGGATCGCCCGCCCTAGACGGTCGCTCGCAACCATCATGACCGGCATCCCGCCCGCCATCACCACCTCGATCGCCATCGTTTCCATCATCGGAACCATGTGCTTCCCGCCCTCGATAATTACGACATCGCCCTTTCTAACCCCTGCGGACTGCACAACCCGCTTGGCGAGTTGCTTGTTGACCGCTTCGTCCTGGGAATAAACAGCTTTCATAACGAAAGACAGTATTAGAATCCCGCAAAATATCGTCCGCATTATTTGAGAGAACGCCATTTTATCTCCTCCAAAATTTGATCGAGCGGGGCTCAGTACTTTCCAACCCTGCCGCTCCCCGTATTGGCGACCCAGATGTTCGCGCCGTCAAATGCAGCTGCGGCCCCGAGATTGAGAACAGGAAAAGATCCTACTTGAAATCCGTCGCTGGCGCGCAGCTTGATGAGATTGCTTTCGCCTGATACCCACATGTGCACTCCGTCAAAAACAAGTCCGCCACGACTGAACCCAACGCCAATTTGGGGCAGAAAAGCATTATCGGAGATCCTTAAGCGGACCAGTGTCCCATTGTAGTTTGCCCAAATATTAGTTCCGTCAAAGGCGATGAACGCGCCGAAGCTAGCTCCAACAAAGAGTGTAGAAAGCACCGTTGGCGGACCGCTTGCGCCGGATATCTTCACCATTGTTGCGTTGGGAGAGTTGTTGGCGACCCAAATATTTGTGCCGTCATAAGCAAGCCCGAGCGGGTCGGCGATACCTACCGAACCTACGATGGAGTCATCACTCGCCCGAATCTTGACTACCGTCTGAGCCTGATAGCAGGAAACCCACATATGAACTCCGTCGAATGCGAGGCCCCACGGCCGACTGCCCACGGTGATAGTATTCAACAATGCACCGTCGCTCGCCCGAAGTTTCGTGACTGTATTGCTGCCATAATTGGCGACCCAAATATTTGCGCCGTCAAAAGCAACTGTCGATGGATTGACCCCAGCTGCAAACGTGCCCAGGTTCTCACCGTCGCTTGCGCGAAGCTTTGTAACGGTACCGTCAGCATGGTTGGAAACCCAGATATTGCTCCCATCGAACGCAACTCCAGACGGCTGGCTGCCCACAGCAAAGGACGCACCGGACCGGTTTGCAGCCCACCATCGCAGTTGGGCGACTTGTTGCGGATTGAAGGTCGAGGCGGTTGAGGAAACTGTGACTGTGTTTCCGTTTTGGGCAAGGCTAATGTTGTTTCCGGCGGTCAGGGTTACGTTCCCAGCAATACCATTGATGCTATTAACGTACTGCCCCGCAGGAGCATAGTTTGGAGACCCAGATGCGGGCGCATAGCCGCTCGGTGCAACTCCGCCCAACATTTGGGCGTTGTTCGCAGTCAATGCGCTTGTTGCAGGGCCGCCCTGCGAAGAGCTTCCGGCGAAGTTAAAGCCGACCTGAGCAGTGTTTATGCATGAGACGCAGTCCAGACTCGACGCCGAAACGTTGGTCAAGCCCGCGCCGTTACCACTAAACGAATTGCCGATGAAGTTTCCGCTCGCCTTGATATTGCCAACGACATCAAGTGCCTCCGTCGGATTGGCCTTACTGATCCCTATGTTGCCTCCTGAGACAACGAACTGATTCCCGCCGACATTCAAACCGTTTGTCGGAAGGTTGAGGGTCCCGATCATTGTGTCGCCAGATTTCGAAACGTAATTTGTTGACCCCGACGCCGGCGCGAAACCGCTGGGTGCGATGCCACCGACGGTTGCTGCGTCGGTCGCAAAGAGCGCGCTTGTCGCGGGTCCACCTTGCGAAGAACTCCCGGCATAGTTGATTCCGAGCTGCGTGTTTCCGACGGCTCCGTTTCCGATTTTTATAGAAGTCACGGCACCGTCGGCTATCTTTTGAGTCGTCACCGCACCGTCAGCAAGTTTGGCTGTGTTCACGCCGCCATCGGCTATTGCAAGCGAAAGGTCGCCGCTGCTGCCGCCCCCCGTCAAGCCGCCGCTGCCCGTAACGCCCTTTATCCTAAGCGTGACCTCGATGACTGGTGGGTTTACCCCGTTTTCGCGGCTGTTGAACCGTACGTTACCGTTCGTAACGGATTCGATCCGGATACCGTGATTAGGAGTACCCATCAACCATTGCTTTACTGCTTTGGTGACGTCGAGAGCGACGTATTGATCAACCACTGATATCGGAACTGCAGATCCTTCACCCCAGGCACAACCGGCGGGAGCATTATTGTACGTTACTGAAGCCTCGTTCCAAGCCGCGCAGAGGTTGTAAATGTTGTGGGTATCAACAGGACTGTTAACGTTGTTAACGAAGAGTTTTAGTGACGCGCTCACAACATCGCCTGAGGTTGTTCCCGGCGGGAGCTCCGCAATGTTGAACTGAAGCAGAATATGCTGGATATTGCCACCTCTGCGAAGCCTGAGGTTGGAGTTGTTTCCGAAGTTAGCGTTTCCCGAGCCGCTTTCGATAAAAGCGTCCTGGGTTGCGTTGAGAACTATTTGGGCCGCTGTAAGTTGTGCAGCAAACAAAAGAGTGATGACGACGGCGGTGCTGAGCGCAAAAAACCGAACGCAGCTCCCTGCCAGCAATGTCTGTGAATTTGTTATTATCAAGATGTCCTCCGAATACGGTTTGAGTCTTTCAACAAGCAAGTGCCCGCCTCTTTCGACAGGCCATTTATCCTGAACCGCCGTTGAGCTGACAGTACCAAGAATGGAACCGTTAGTGTAACTAGCCGATAGTTGGGATCACACCAAAATAGGCGCTTTTACTTAAATGGGACGTTTTCCAGCAAAACCTTTCACCGTTGCGAAAAAAGGTGAATTATTTTTGGGCGGAAGCGGTGGCTGCGGGATCGAATTTGGAGTAACGGCGGAGTCGATTCAAGGTTTTTCCACGCTGAAGAAGTATTCCTCCAGCTTTTGCGTGCGGCCGTCTGCGTCGCGGCCGCTTAGGGTCAATATGTGATCCTCCGGGGAAAGCGTGTTCGCTGGTAGGGTGACGGAAAGCGAACTGACGGGCTTGGCCGCGCGTATTCCCGAGCGCTGCCAAATGGATCTTCCTTCAGGAGTTTGGATAACGACATCGAACATCGAGTAGGTTCGCCCATCAAAGGAGAGTTTTAGGACGACCGTTCGCACGCCGGGTGCAAGATGTAGTTCCGTCCGGCTTCCTGCTCCACCTCGAGTCGAGCCGGGCGTCAGGAGCAATGTTGCAAGCGTCGGATTTGGCACAGTCGGCTTCCGAGACGAGTTCGGGTTCCGGTTCGCGGGAACTTCGTTTCCGGACGGTTGCGTTCCCTTATTGTCCGGTTGACTCTGCGCGGCCTCCCGCGGAACCGGCGCTTCGTTTACAGCGGGTGTCGATGTGTTGCCCGGCTCCTGCAGCGCGGCCGACTGTTCAGGATGGCTGCCGGGCCAAGCGAGCCAAAAGGCAACGGCAAACACGGCCAGGCACGCGGTTGCAAACGCGATCCTCCAGCCGCGGAATAAAGATGAGAGAATAATGCCGGATGATAATTTCTCTTCCGTCCCTTCTTTCGGGGCAACCCGTGAAGCTTCGGAGTCACTTGTCCTGAGCTCTTTCTGTAACTCGAGCTTACGTCGATTTTCCACCGATGAGAGAAAATAGCCCGTGAAGCGTTCGTTCTCGTCCGGCGTCAGATTGCCATCCAGGTAGTCCGCTATCAAGCAATCTTCCGAGGCAAGCATCGCCGCGAACAGATCATCGTCCTCGAACAACTGATCCTCCAGGCGCTCGCGCTCAGGTTCGCTTAATTTTCCCAACAGATAATCCGACATCAGGTCTTGCATCAAATAGGTTATGCGTCCGTCCCTCACCATATCTTAGGGACAGATTCTCAAAAAAGATTTCAACTCTTGTCCTTCTGGCCTTCACGTTCGCGAATGCAGCGTTCGAGCCTTAACTTTATCCTGTGCACACGAATGCGCATCGAATTGAGCGAGATCCCGAGCTCCGCTGCGATCCGCTTGTGATCTTCGATCTTACCTGCCTTTGCCGGGGAATAGTATCGCAGGACAAGACCGCGATCTCTCTCGGGGAGCTCCGCGAGACATTCGTTGCAGGCTTCCAGCCGAGCATCGCCTTCCGAACGCACATCCGCCGTTGAGCCTTTGACAAAAAGCTGGTCGGCGGCGCGTTGGAACCGGGCTCTCTGTCTGCGATCCTCGAACACAATGTGACGGGCGATCCCGAGAAGATACGCATTGAGGTTTTCGATCTCGCCATTCTCCGCGAGTTTACGCGCGAGGCGGTTGACTGTCTCATCGGCGAGGTCTTCGGGCGGCGACAAATGCTGCCATTCGAAATACTTCACCAGTTTCAGCCGCAGCAATTCATACTTATGACCGGAAACCTCGCGGTCCGGATCGAGAAGGAGCAGGACGCGGTCAAAGGCATCCTGCGTGAGCACCCATTCTTTTTTCAGTTTCGAGTTCAAGAGCTGCAAAAATACGTCGACGTTATTTCCATTCGCCCTGAAGCGTGAAAGCTGCCCAGTAATATGGAGACCGCCAACGATGATCTTCTCTAAGAAGCATCTGCGCTTTGCGAAGGGCCGCTCCCGCCGGAAGCTTCTCGATAAGCATCTGTCGATAGAAATGCTCCATAAGAGCTGCCGTCGCTGCGTCATCCACCTTCCATAGACTAGCGACAACGCGCGGGGCACCCGCATACATAAATCCACGCGTAAGCCCGATCAGGCCTTCGCCGCTAACGTTTCGGCCCAGCCCGGTCTGGCACGCGCTCAAGACCACGAGGTCGGCACCCAGTTTCATTTCATAAATATCCTGTAGCCGCAGAAATCCATTTTGCGGCTCGCCACGCTCGTTAACCAACGAGAACAACAATCCTGAAAGTTCAGGATGCGAGCTGTTCAAAAGTCCGTGCGTTGCAAAATGCACGATCCTGTATTTCGACGGCTCGGAGCTCGCTGCAGCCGTTCGGCTCGCCGAAAAGTCGAGAGCTCGGAGCGAGGCGTCCTTTCCTGCGATCGAAACTATTGTTTCTGCCTCACGGCGTGAAAACGGAAGTCGCGGTATGCCGATCCGCCCGCCAAGCCCAAAATCGTAAAGCGCACGCTGCGTTGAATAGGCGATCGCGGGCTTTGACACAAGGCTTCCTTTGGAACGCGGAGCGCCGGCGTTCGAGAGTCTTACGCGCGGATCCTTGGTCGAAAAGACCGGATCGGCAAAGACTGCAACTGTCCGGCCTGGCTCGAATGTCATCCTCGGTAAACTGCGCAGTGCACCAAGCGTCGAAGCCGAAGGCAGGTAGGTTAATTCATTTGACAAGGCCAACGGCTGGCCTGGTCGGTTCGGGTTCGGAAGCGCTCCGAATGGAATGTACTGCAGCAGGCCATCGGCCACAATTACCAATCGAGGGCTATCGAGGAATGGCCCGGCCGGCCCAAGCAGCATTTGAGCCAGCTTCTGAGCTTCGACGTCGAAAGCGCCGTCCGCCTGAAGAACTCGGACACGCGCTCGGGCGGAAGACCCGCTCTTTGGGTCGTGGTTTCGAGCAGTTATAAGCTCGTACACACGGCGGGCCGCCGCTTCGATGTCAATGCGCTTGGGCAGCACAAAACTGCGTAAGTCTTTTTGGGTTATCACCCATAAAAAGCTCCGCTCCTGACCCAGTTTGTAAACAAGCAGCGTTGATTCGTTGTCAAGCAGCTGCTGTATTTCTGCCGATGAAACGGGAGAGCTGCGTATAAGCTCGCGTGCTCTCGGGTTGGCGGCGCTGATCTTACCCCGCACCGTCGCAATACCCTCGGAGAGTTCCAGAAGCTCGCGCTCAATAGCTTCGATCTCGCCGCTCCCTCGGCCCGCGGCGATCAGACGGGCCTCTTCGGCGTTCTTCGAATCCAGCCGTTTTTGCAGTTCGGCCTCCCGGTCAAGCAACGATCTGTCGATCCCTTCGCGGAGGTCGACGTTTGCCGCACTCAGCAGCTCCGACAGCCCGCGTGCCTTTCCGCGTTCAGCGGTCTCCAACGCGCGCTGATCGAAACCCTGGGCCGGTTCCCGGTTGTGAAGCGTCATCAGGACGTCGGCATAGAATTCGTAATACGCCTGGACCGAAGAATAATATGCCGACCGGAGTTCGGCACCTGCGATACCGGCGCGAAGCGATTCCACGATGCTCAAGGCGGCCTCGATATTTGACCTTGCATCATCTACATTGCCGGCGGCCCTTGCTGCCTTCGCGAGCGAGAATAGCGCTCCGGCCTCCCCGCTTCGATTCCCGACAATTCGATAATTTTCAAACGCAGATCTGTAAAGCGATACCGCTCGTTCAATTTGGCCAAGTTCCTGATGGACCTCGCCGATCCGTATTTGAGTTCGCGCTTCGCCGCGACGATCGCGCGACGATCGGTGGAGTTCAAGAGCCCGTCCGTAATATTCAAGCGCCCTTGCAGGGTCATTCATTGACGCATAAGCCTCGCCAAGATGGCTCAATATGATGCCCTCGCCATACGGATCACCTGAAATCCGCATTACTACCAACGCCCGGAGATACTGATCAATCGCATCTTTCTTCCGACCCTCTGTGAAGTAGAACCGTCCGATCGAGGTCATTGTGTAGGCCTCACCGTTACGATCCAGACCCCACAACGGCAACGCCCGTGTCAAATGTTCCAACACTCTCGTGCGGTCGAGCGTCAGGGTCGAATTTCCTAGGTTATACAGCGTGTACGCTTCGTACTTGTCGTTTGTGCCGCGGCTGTGTTCATATGCCTCTCCAAAATAGTCCGACGACTGTTGATAATCGCCGCGGTCGAATGCGTTCTCACCAAGGTGCAAAAGACCGAAAACCACCATCCGCCGGTTGCCGATCTGTCGTGAGAGGAGAAGGCCACGCTGATATGCTTCGGCAGACCTTGGCTTATCCGAAACAAAATCGTGGAACGCCCCGAGCTGGTAGTAAATACCAACTTCGTCCGCCGGACTGTTCAACTCGCGCACGATCGAAGCACTTTGTTCGATCAGGGTGACGACTTCATTTCGGCTGACCTCGTCATCCAAACCGCGAGCCGAAATATGCGAAAGCGCGTTTAGCACGGTCGCTTCCGCCATTCGGTTGCCGGTGCCACGTGCGATCTCCAGAGCCTCGCGCGCCTTTACGATGCCGGTATCGATCTTGTCGAGCGCGCGATACATCCAACCGATCCTTACCAATAGGTGGGCCGAGTCGACGGGATCGGTGAAGCCCCTGGTAAGCCCGAGCGCCGCTTCGAAGAAATTGATCGCCTTGTCGAACGCTTTCAGCCTCGCATTTATGTTGCCGCGTCCTTCCAACGCCGCAGCCTGGCCCCGGCGGTCGCCGATCGCCTCAAATATCAGACGCGCGGCCTCGAACTTTTGTTCGGCCCGCGCCCATCCATCCCTCGAAAAGATCCTGATCTGCTCGCCAGCCTCCAAGAGTCTCTCAGCTTCGATCACGCGGCGATCGACCGGCGAGGCGTCCCTGATCTCCTTTATTGCGATCTCATATTGGCCGGATATTTGCGAATCGCGAGCTTCGAGAACCACTTTGTGAACACCGTTGAGATCCGCTACCATTGCGAGCGACAACTGGCCGTTCAACGAGCGCAGGGTTCGATATCCGTCAATTCGCCTTTCGCCGTTGTACCCGCCGGTTCGGGCGACCACCCTATGGCCGGGCCCGAAGACCGTCATAACGAGATCGACGCCGGTCTTTTCCCAAAGGTCTATTCTTATAAATTGTCCTCTCGTAAGCTGGATCGGGAAGGAATGCCTTTCGCCTGGTTTTATCACTGCGAGTGGCTTGCCGCCGGGTTTTAGTCGCACAGGCTGCGCCGCTGGATAGCTGACTGCCCAGAAAAGACATATAAGGAGCAGCGAGAATCGTTCAGGTGCTACCCGAGTTGTCCGATCCGTGTGGGCCATTAGGTCGCTCCGACTTCAGTTTCGGAATTCTATATCACACCTCCCGCGAATATCGCAATGCTACTCGCACCGGGACCACAAGATTTGAGCGGTCGTCCGATGCATTATTGCCTAAAGGCCTGTTCTCAAAAGATTCCGAACGTCACTTGCACACCGCATAAGCTTTTCCGAACTTCAAATATGTAAAATATTACAGCTATGCAGGCAACTTTTTATCGGGCCAGAGTTCGTGTCAAAAGTTGTGGAATTAGGGTTACACATCCTTGTTAAAGATTTCTCTTATCAACGATCTTCAAAGCCGGTTTTTAGGATGGCGTGGTTGCCAAGTCGATTTGTTTCTCCGGCAGTT
>JADYZI010000211.1 GCA_020853255.1 Acidobacteriota bacterium | reverse complement strand
TCTGTCCGAGAGAACGAGAGGTCGTAAAGCGGTATATTCTCAGTCAGGAAGAACACCATCGGCGCGAGCGATTTGAGGACGAATATGTGCGTCTTTTGGAAGAAAATGAACTGGAATATGACGCAAATTATTTATGGTGAGTTTTTCAAACGCTGGCCTCTGTGCGGTTTCACCGCACGAATCGCGTGTGTGCGATTTCCAGAAGCTTCGCATCTGGCTACTTTCTGTTGGCGGCTTCGCCGCATTGGAAGTTGAAGAC
The DNA here is from genome assembly GCA_020853255.1 of Acidobacteriota bacterium. The sequence continues at coordinate 10,604 of JADYZI010000211.1, read as the reverse complement.
CCACAAATTCAGTCTTTCGGACAGGGCCGCGGAGCGGCAACAAGAGAGTAGCCAGAGGTGAAACCTCTGGAATGCCGGTAAAAGGTATTCCGCGTTGAAAACGCGGTCGAATGAGCGCGTTGGGCGATCACGTTTCGGCGGTTTCACCGCCGAGATAGCGGATCGGCATTTTACCAGAAGCTTCGCATCTGGCTACTTTCTAAGGGCGGCTTCGCCGCCAAATCCGAATCTACTTCAACAACTCATCTACACTTATCGGTTCGTAGCCTTTATTCTTCAGCCATTCGATCAGTTCGCCGATGCGGTCGTGAAACTTATCTGTCCGTTTTGGGCCTGAACCGATATGGGTCAGGAGGATAAAGCCATTCAAGCCGTTCGGATCTTTTGCCTCATATTCTTTGATCTTCGCGATTATTGCGTCGCTGGAAATATAATTCTTGTCGTCGTCGGTCATGTAGTCGGCGTTTGAGCGGGTGCCGGGTGTGAAGTTTACGATCTGGTAGCCCATTGCCGAACTCCAATCGGCGATCTCGCGGTTATACCATTCGTAGGGAGGAAGGAAAAAGGGAACTTGCCTGCGGTCGATTCCGAATGGGCGCATGGCGGCGAAATTGTCGTTCAGGTCGCGTTCGAACTGCTGGCGGGTTACGAGAGTTTTGTTTCTGTTCGTCCAGTCGGCGTAGAGCAGATGCTGGTCAGAATGCGGGCCGAGATAATGGCCGTCTTTCTTGAGGCGTTCGAGTAACTGGCGATTCGCGCGTGTTCGGTAGAAGCGGCCGGTGAGGAAGAATGAGGCTTTGACGTTGTGCTTTTTGAGCGCGTCGGCGATGATCATTCCGCCTTCGGCAAATTCGTCGCCGGTGAAGACGAGTGCCATGCGTTTGGAGGTTTTGTCGCCGCGTGTGATGCCGCCTTCGGTGTAGGTGAGTGTTTTATTCTCGACGCGTATGCCCTTACTTCGTGCGGGCTTCTGCAACGCGGGCTTCTGCCCGGCGGGTTTCTGCCTTGCATGGCTGAACATTGCCATTACGAGAATTGCATCCGCGGTGCCGTCCATTGTCGGTTCGTTGGTCGAGTAATCGCCGACGTCGTCGTGATAGACAACATCACGCGGTTGAAAAGGCGCAAACTCGTCCGGTTTTGTCAGCGTAAGGCCGATCAGGCCGTTGTAGGTCGAAGCTGCGATCGGGCCATCTACAAGTCCGCCGCGGACCTGTTTTTTCAAAAGCTGCACGGTCGGCAAATGCGTGTCTTCGGGATACTCGCCGTTTGCCGGAATTCCTTCGAACATTGACGTTCCCCAAGGGTTGCGGCCAAGAAGCCAGTCGCGGTGAGCGATCATTGCATCGTGATATTTCTTGTCGCCGGTCATCAATTCGTAAAGATGGACCTGCGTAATAAATGCGACGACAAGGTTGTTCGAACACCAGAGGAAAGGCACGCCGACGCCGTAAGGGTTCGTCTTCGCGCGGGCGACGATGCGGTCGATGCCGCTGCGATAATATGCCGCAAGCTCGCGTTTTGTTTTCTTATCGACCAGCGGGTACAACGCGAAGTGCCCGACGTTCGTAAACGGATACATCTCGTAATGCCGCGACATCTGTTCACCCATCGATGAATCTTCAAATTCCATCCACGATGTCGTTCCGGCGAGTTTTGCATATCGCTTCGCATCGGCGAGATACGCCGGCTTGCGCGTCGCTTTGTATAATTCGGCGGCGGCGTATTCCATATCGTCGGCCCAAGTGTCTTCGTTGTAGCGATACGGTGCACCGAAGGAATTGCCTTGCTGAAAACCTTCCTGACGCTTGCCCATTGAGTAAAGGTCTTCGGCGGCAAGAAGACATTTCAATGCAAATACGGTGTCTTTAAGATCGGTTTTCCAGATGCGATAAGCCATCGCCATTGCTGCCGCCGAACGGCCCGTGATATTTGCGACGCCGGTCGAGCGACTCTTGAATTGCGAAAGGCCCTGCGGCTTTCCGTCGGCGAAATAGACGGGCCGATAGCTGTTCGCACCCCAACCGTAATCGGCGTTATCGTTTTCGGGAAGCTTAAAGCCGCGATGGTCGCGGTCGTCCGCCACCTGATGGAAAAGCTGACCGCTCTTTGGATGAAGTTTGTGGATCCAGTCGAGTCCCCATCTTGCCTCGTCCAAAATATCGGGTATGCCGTTCGGTCTATCATCGCGTCCGAGATCATCGACAAAGTCGCCAAACTTTGCTTTGTCCAATTCGTAAGCAAGCATCATCCGCGCCGTCGCATTGCTTGCGGTTATCAAATATTTCAACTGATCGCCCGCATCGTGCCAGCCGCCGCTCGCGTCAACAAACGTCTCATCCGCAAACGGCGCGTAAAACGAACGCCCGTCGCGCATATGGCAAACCGCATCGAGAAACGGATTGTACCCGCACCGCTGCTGCCGCATGAAAAATAGGAGGTCTTCGTGAAATGCTGGATAAGGGCCGATAATAAATTCCCTCGAAACCGCTCCCGACTTAACCAACTGGAGTTTATGTCTGCCTGAGCGTTCCTCCGACATTGAAGAAAAATCCAGTTCGTAATAATTGCCAAACGTCGAGCCCCACGTCGGCGGAGCAACAGGCTTGACGCGGCCGCCCCAGACTACGCCGTCTCCGTTCCTCACGAGAAATGATTCGTCCGCGATCGGCTCTTTAGAGAAGGCGATCGCGACCTTTTTGTCGTTCGGCAAGTATCCGGCCTGGTTAACGCGAATATGCACCGATTGGGCAAATGCCGAGATCAAAGATGTAATAATAATTCCGATCAGAAGGATAAGTTTTTGCATTGCGATCAAACGTTGAGATCAAATTCAGCGGATCAAATATTAATCTAAATATTAGCTAATAGCTGTTGGCTGTCAGCTATGAGCTAGTATTAGACCGTTCCATCCATTCACAGTTTTCCAGTCTCGATAGTACTTGCACCGATCTTCCCAAGAGCCGAAACGAACCGGTCAAAATGAGCAAAACGCTGGTCACTGGTAAATCCTTTCGCATAGCGGGCATAGATCTGCTGCGCGATGACTGCGATCTTGAAAGTGCCGAAGACGTAATAGAACAATATGTTCGAAATATCTCGGCCGGATGTCTCGGCGTACATATCTGCCAATTGGCGCCGCGTTACATTCTTCATCAAGACGTAAGGGTTGAACGGCATTCGCATCAACTCTTCGCCTGCGTCGGGTGACATCCAATAGCCGAGAGTTGTGCCGAGGTCCATCAGCGGATCGCCGATGGTCACCATCTCCCAATCTAGCACGGCAGTTATTTGCGTCAGATCATCGGGGTCGAGCATCACGTTGTCGAACTTGTAATCGTTATGCACGAGCGATGCGCCGGATTCATTTGGGATATCTTTGTTCAACCATACGATGGCGGCCTCCAATTCCCGGTGTTCGTGAGTTTTTACTGCTAAGTAACGCTTTGTCCAACCTTTGACCTGCCGCCTCGGATAGCCTTCGGGGTGCCCGAGTTCGCCAAGGCCGGCGGTGGTGATATCGAGTGCGTGGAGATCGGCGAGATTCTGGATAAAGCTTTTACAGATGCGGATGCGGCCGGATTGGGTCGTTTGGTCGAGCGGCGAAATTGTTTGAACTTGTGTTTGCGATGGGCCCTTACTTACGTGCGGGCTGCTGACACGCGGGCTACTGACAGACGAATCATTCACACTTCCGCGAATTATCAGTCCGCGCCGTCGTTCCATCAGATAGAATTCCGAACCGATCACGCTTTCGTCATCGCAAAACAAGATCGGTTTCGGCGCGGGCGAATAAACGGCCGACAGCTTCGACAGCACTTCAAATTCTCGCCGCATATCATGCGCCGTCTTGACGGTATTCCCAAACGGCGGGCGGCGAAGGACAAATTCGTGCGGGCCGGCCTTTACTAGATACGTGAGGTTTGAGCTTCCACCCGGAAACTGACTTAGCTCTACAGGGGCCTCACTTTCAACGTGAGGCCGCAGAAATGCCGTCAGAGATGTTAGGTCGAGTTCCTCTCCACTTCGGACGGCGGCGGCTTCCTGGTCGATGGGTGAAGTATATGGAGACACGAGCAACTTTACCGCAGGACGACGGCAAATAACAGAGTAGAGCGGCGGCTATCGCTGGCATTTGGAACAAAAGTAAGTTGATCTTCCGCCCTGGCGGATACGGCGAATTGGCGCGTCGCATTTCGAGCAGGGCAGGCCCTCGCGTTCGTAAACAAGCCAGTCGGAGCGGACGCCGTCGCCGTACACGCCTTCGCCGATAAAGACCGGGTCTGCGACTTTTGTCTCGGCTTCGGCCAGGGCCGCGCTCAAGACGGCGCGGATGCTATCGACCAGCGGTTCGATGCGCCGCTGCGCGACATTCCTTGCTCGCCGACGGGGACTGATGCCGGCAAGGAACATTGCCTCGGCCGCATAGATATTGCCAAGGCCGCAGACCTTGGTCTGGTCCAGCAGGAATTCTTTCAAACTCCGGTTCGAGCGGCTGAGGGTACGGAGCAAATAACCAAGGGTGAATTCCGGCGAAAATGGTTCAGGGGCAAGGCCTGCGATGGAAATGTCTTCGGACAGGCGCGATGAATCGATCACCTTCATTAACCCAAAATGTCGTTGATCATGAAAGACAAGCCGTGAATCATCGTCCAGATGAAAGACCGCGTGGGTAAATTTTGGATCATCTGACTCAGGCGGCAACAGCATAAATCTGCCGCTCATGCGAAGGTGTACCAGCAAGGTGCGGCCATTGTCGATGTCGAAAAGTATATTCTTGCCGCGCCGGCCGACAGAGTTTATGCGGCCGTAAGCGAGCGACCGGGCGAATTCGTTTGGTGTCGAACCCGGAGCAAGGCGGGGCCTCAACAGTTCGGCCGAGCAAATTTTGCGGCCGCTTACTGCGTTATGCAACGCTCGAGCAACGATCTCGACCTCGGGCAACTCCGGCATACTAAACCTGTGAATAGTCGGGCACTGACGCCTTATCACCAAGCACCGTTCCCTCGCTCACCGTCGCGTTGCGGCCGATAAAACAGCTTCGTCCGATGACGGCGTTCCTGACCTCGGCGGCGGCCGAGATGCGGACGTGCCCCCATATTACGGAGTCTTCGATCACTGCCTTTTCATCAACATGGACGCCGGGGCCAAGGGTCGACCGGACTATCCGCGCACCGGGCTTTATGACGCAGCCGGAACCTATCACAGAAAGCTTATCCACGGACGCCGCGGTTGCCACATCATACGTTTCCTCTCGATCGATCGAAAAACCGCCGATCCGGCCGCCAAGAAAATCATGATGAGCCTCTAAATAGCTTTTCGGATTGCCCAGGTCCCGCCAATAGGTTTTCTCCATCGGAAAGCCTAGAAACGGCAGCTTTTTTTCCAAAATCGCCGGAAACACGTCATATTCGAATGATCGTGTCTCACCGGCCGGGATCAGATCAAGGATCGATGGTTCAAGCACGTAAATGCCTGCATTTATTGTGTTTACTTTTATCTCTTGTGCGTCCTCCGATCGCGGCTTTTCAAGAAAGCGTACGATCCGAGCTTCGGCGTCGGTTTCGACAAGGCCGTAGGCTGTCGGGTCGTCCACCTGTTTGATCGCCAGTGTCGCGGCAGAACCATTCTTTTGGTGAAATTCGATCAGCTTTGAGATGTCCAGATCGGTCAGTATATCGCCGTTCAGCACGATCGTCGCTTCCGTGAGGTAGTCGGCCGCAAAACGGTACGCGCCGCCCGTTCCCATTGGGCTCGGCTCGGTTATATACGTCAGACGAACGCCGTGATCCGAACCATCGCCCAAGAGGTCTTCGATCTTATCCGGTTGATAGCTGAGTGATAAAACCACGTCCGTTACCCCCGCCTTTGCAAGTATCTCGATCTGATAGAGCAAAAACGGCCGATTCATTACGGGGACGACGGGTTTTGGGGTGTAAACGGTCAGCGGCCGAAGCCTTGTGCCTTTACCGCCAGCTAGGATAAGTGCCTGCATATGGGATTATATCGGGCCGATTCTGGGCCGGAAAGTACAGACTAGAAAATAGAGAAGCAAAAAGCAAAATCAGTTGGCATAATACGCTGTACACTGATCAACACTGACAAAAGATGTTGACACTATCGATGTGGTCATGTTACCGTTTACGTGCAGATCAATTGTTTCTCTCTGCGGTCCTCATCTCTGATCACAGGCAAAATACGGCCCGTTATTTTCCAGCCGACACTTGAGCAGGCAGTAACAAAACATGACTTTCGATAAGACAAAGGCAATGCGGAATGCCGAAAAATACCTGTCCCAGGGGAAAATTCGATCCGCAATAGGCGAGTACGAACAAGTCGTCAAATTTGACGCAAAGGATTTTGGAACAATAAACATGCTCGGCGATCTGTATTCGAAAGATGCGGACGTCCGGAAGGCAGTGAAATGCTATGCCGCTGTTGCCGATCATTACGGTAAGCAGGGCTTCGCCCAGAAGGCGATCGCTGTCTATAACAAGATCTCACGGCTTGAACCGAACAGCGTCGAGGTTTGGAAAAAGCTTGCCGAATTGTACAAACAAAAAGGGTCGGTCGGTGAGGCCCGTGCGAAATATCAGCGCGTTGCTGAACACTACGAAAAGGCCGGCGACAAGATCGAGGCCCTTGCAATGTGGAAGGAGATCGCACAACTCGATCCGACGGATACCGTTTCGTATCTCAGCCTCGCGGACTCGTATCTCGCCGAGAAGCAATTCGATGACGCGCTCGATGCGTACACCGAGTGCGGAATCCGGCTTTCCAAAAAAGGCGTACATGAAGAAGCGTTAGCTGTCTTTGAAAAGGCACTTTCGATAAAAAGGGACGTGCCGGCGCTGCTCGGCCATGTTGTGAATTCATTGTCGGCCCTGGGCCGATCAAAAGAATCAGCCGAGAAACTGTCGGAGATCCTGGCCGAGTTCCCGCATAGCCGCGAGATCCGGATATTGCTGATCGATTGCCTGATCGAGGCGGGCGAGATAGCCGAGGCCGAAAAGACCGTTGTCCGTCTGGTCGAAATGGAGCCGGCGAATTACCCGAAATTTCTGGAATTGGCGAACATCTACCTGGAAAGGGACGATGTTGCATCGACCACGCGCATTCTTTCAATGTCTGCCGAGCATATGCTGGTCGGCGGCCAGGCCGAACAATTCAGCACGCTTGTCACTTCGATACTTCAAAAGGATCCCGATCAACTGGATGCCTTGAGGCTTCAGGCACGCTATTGTTCGTGGCAGCGTGATGAGGAAGCATTGTGCTCATCGCTGGCGAAATTGACACAGGTGGCACGGGAGGCTGGTTCGGTCGAGGACGAAAGATACGCGCTTCTGCAGCTTACAATGCTTGTTCCGCATGATACCGGTTATGCCGACCGACTTCGTGAGATAAACGCAGAGTATGGGTTTGAAGGCACCGAGACGGAAGAGAATTTGTTTGATAAACGATTTCTGAAGGGCGGACCGGCACACTCGAACGCCGGCGGGGTTGTCGTTGCCAATGCTGGCCCGGCGACGGGCCTGGAAGGAGCGGCCGATGGGGAGCCGGGCTCCGGATTTGAGTTCATCGGACATGTGGCCGAGCTCGAAGGAGAGTCGGGCGAAGACCGATCATATGCAACGACCAGCGACCTTGCCCGATTCCAAAAGGAAATAGATAGTGTTCGATTTTACATCGAGAACGGCTATCTGGAACTTGCAGAAAAGGCTGCTAATGAACTGCGCGGCGAATTCGGAGACAGGGCTGAGATCGCAGAGCTTTGGGATGATCTTCGTTCGCTTAATGCACTTGTGTCCGCGGATGATCCGGGAGCGGCGAGCGCCGCCGCAAACGGGAAGGCCGCTGCCGGTGATCAGCCCGGGGCGTTCAACCCGCATGATCTGACGATCGAATTTGGCTTTGATGAATCCGGATCGGACGATGGTTCTGATTATGAAACGCATTACAACACCGGCATAGCGTATCAAGAAATGGGCCTGGTCGAAGACGCGATCAAAGAGTTTCAGGCGGGTGCGGCATTGGTGCGGACAAACGATGGCACGCGTCGCTTTTTTGCGTGTGCAAATCTACTGGGACATTGTTTTATGCAGCAGGGCATGCCGCAGCTTGCCAAGAAATGGTACGAACGGAGCCTTGAGACCGCTGACCTGACAAAGGAAGAAAAACAGGGAGTTTGGTACGAGCTCGCAGCGGCACACGAGGCGGACGGGGACCTGGAACACGCGGGCCGTTATTTCGAGCAGGTGTATGCCGAAAATGTAGATTTTCGCGATGTGAGCGAGCGAATACGAAGTTTTGCGGTGAATCATTAGATCGTAGTTTGTTCCAAAACCAAGCCCGAGATGGGGGGTGAATGGCGAAGAAAGCGACGAGCTTTCGCCTTTTGCCGTCTGCGCGGGCTTTCGCAGTTTATTCCAAGCGGATATAATCGCGCATATATGGTCGAAAGACTGACCGTCTTATTTTTCATCATTCTGTGCCTGCTGCTTGGTTTTTATCTGATCCTTTCGCCGTGGGACACGTTATTCGGGAACTGGAGCGATAACTATCTTCTCGCCCTGGTGTCTGACGGGACTGGTTTACCCAGCCTGCAGCGCACCGTTACGTCGAACTGGTTTCGCGGCGCTGTCACGGGCCTAGGTGTGCTGAATATTGTCATCGCTTTTTGGGAGGTCGCACATTTTGAGAAAAGTGTTGCGTTGCTGCGCGAGCATGACCACAAAGCGGCTGAAAAGTGAACCCGATCATCTACTGTATTTCTGAGGGTGATGCGGACGACAATAATTTTGTTCGTGTTAAGCCCAAGATAGTCGCTGCGATCGCGACAGCTTCTGCGTGCGGGATCACTCATTTTCAGATCCGTGAAAAAAGACTAACGGCCGCAAATCTATTTGCCCTGGCAGCGGAGGCGGCGATCGTTGCCCGGAAGTGCCATGTTAAGTTACTGATCAACGGGAGGGCCGATATTGCCGTCGCCGCTGGTGCGGATGGTGTTCATCTGCCTGCGGACGGTTTGCCTGCGGCGGTTGTTCGACGTTTTGTCCCGGCAGGATTCCTGATCGCGGTTTCCACTCATTCCTTCGAAGAAGTTGCGGAAGCGCGCAATGCAGGTGCGGACCTTGCTGTGTTTGGGCCGGTATTTTCTAGCCCGGGAAAGGGAGACGGCGTCGGATTGGCAACACTTGCTGCGGTTTGCTCGAAGATCACGCCGTTTCCGGTCGCCGCGCTTGGGGGCATTGATGAGACACGGGTTGAAGCGGTCATTGGCGCTGGTGCGGCCGGTTACGCGGCGATCCGTTATTTGAACCGCTGCATAAACGACGGCGTTTGCTTGGCCCATTGTGAATAGATCATGTCGGATCAAAAGGTATGTTTGACCATTGCCGGCCTCGACCCGTCGGGCGGGGCAGGAGTGATCGCTGATATCAAAACCTTTTCGGCGTTCGGTTGTTTTGCGGCCGCCGCTGTGTCATCGGTCACTTACCAGAATACGACTGGCGTATTTGGCTCGGTGAATCAGGACGCGGCTTCGATACGCGGGCAAGTTACGGCTGTGATGGACGATCTGCCGGCGGCCGCGGTCAAGACGGGAATGCTGCCGACGCGTGAGGTGATAGAAGAAACGGCGGAATTGATGAAGCGCTATTCGGTCAGCCGCCTGGTCGTTGATCCTGTTGTCCGCTCAACGTCCGGTTACGATCTAATAGATCAGCACGCACTTCAGGCGCTGATCGAGAAACTGTTTCCGCTAAGCCTGGTCGTCACGCCGAATCTTCCCGAGGCTGAACGCATTACGAGAAGCCGCATTCGGTCGCAAACCGAACTGGAAAATGCAGCCAAGGCCATTCTTTCAATGGGGCCGGCGAATGTTTTGATGAAAGGCGGCCACGGGATCGAAAGCGACGGAAAGGCACGCGATTTTCTGTTCAGTGCAGACGGCGCCGTAGATGTGTTCGAGGCCGATATGATCGACACGACTGCGACGCACGGCACGGGCTGTACCCTTGCGGCGGCGATCACGGCAAATCTCGCGCTCGGCCGCGAATTGGCCCAGTCCGTCTCGATCGCAAAGGACTTTGTGACGGAAGCTATCCGCACATCAAAAGGCCACGGCCGCGGCCATTCACCGATAAATATTCCATCCTCATTCAAGTAGAGGATGTCTGCAAAGGTCTGAAATGGGTCTGGTGCAAACTATTTTGCTCCGAAATTCAGATTTTCTCCATCTTCCTTCGGTGGTTGGTAACTTTTTACCACTGAATAAGAAGAAGAAAAACCGAATAACATGAACAGGAGCCGGCGTGGTTGGTTCGTGCCTTGCGTTTCTGGATTCGTGCAGTTCGTGGTGGTGAAGCGGGGCCCGGACCACGAAACGCACGAAAAGAAGACGAAAACCACAAAACAAGATTCCTTTTGCGAAAGGTGTTTAACTTTAACAGATCCGAAACGACGGGAAGGCAGACATTTGCGTTTTGGACAACGTTGCGGAAACTTGGCAGAATAGGTTTTTGACAGGTCCCGCAACTGCGTTTGCTGTCAGCCGATCATCTGGCTTATTTCCGTCCTGATGGAGTTAATGCATAATCCCAAAG
>JADYZI010000210.1 GCA_020853255.1 Acidobacteriota bacterium | reverse complement strand
CGTATTGCCGGGCCTTGGTCAGGGCGTCGCCTCGGTCGTAATAGGCTTCGGAAAGGAGCTTTTTCGCCGCCGCGTCGTCGGGCTTGCTCTTGACCATCTTTTCGGCCTCGGCGATCGTGCCGTCAAACTTGGCCGTATCGATCGGATCGCCGCCGGCGGACCATTTGCCGGGAGCGGAATTTGATGCTACCGGAGGCTGATTTTCGGTCGTGTGAGCGATGACCGACTGCGGCCGCCCGGCATTTGCGGGCGCGGCGGCGTTCGTATTTTGCGAAACCGGAGCCTGGTTTGATGTACACCCCGCCGTAGCTAGCGCGGCGGCAAACAGTAGAAATGATGCCTTCATAACTTTCTTGACCTTGTCCTTTGTCAACGATCGGCCATCCGCTTCGAATGAATAGAATACAGTGGAAAGCCGGTTTGTTGATAGAGGACGGTTAATTCTTGTCAATATACGGCCTTGCCTGAACGATATAAACTTTGCCGTTCAGGATGCCCCATTCTATATCCTGCTCTTTCTTTCCGCCGAAGACGGTTCGAATTCGGATAGCTGCCCTCGCTAAGGCACGGGCCTGAAGGTCGCTGAGAACCCGTTTCTGCGCATTTGCACACTTGTCGGTGGTTGCCTTAAGGTCGCCATTCTCGTCAAAGGCCAATGCGTTCTCCTGTTGGGAAAGCGTCATCACAACTACTGAATTGGACTTCGGATTGAATAATATCTGTTCCGGCAGGCCGCTATTGTCCACGACCTTCGAGTTATGGCCGCAGACGGCACTGATATACACGGCGTCCTCGCTCTGTTTATCGAAGGGGTCCTTGGTTATCATCACGCCGCCTTTTTGCATATCCACCCCGAGTTGGACAAGAGCCGACATATAAACGTCGTTCTGGCTAATATAGTTGCGAACGCGGGCCTCGTACGCTTCGAATTTCCAGAGCGAAGCCCAGACTTTCTTGACCGCGTCGATCAGCTTGTCTGCCTGTCGGACATTGGCGACGCTTGAATATAATCCGGCACCGCTGAAATTCGGCAGGTCCTCTGAATTGGATGAACTGCGGACGAACACCGGCCGGCCGCCAAGCTGTGTGCGCCATCGGCTGATGACCTCCTTACGAAGGGCATCGTCGAACGGTGCTTTCTGAATCGCGTCGCGAAATTCTTCAAGCTTCTGCCGCCGGATGCGCGGGTTATGGACAAACTGCAGATCGTTCTGCCAATCTTCGATCTTTCGGTCAAACCCGTTGTCCTTCATGAATTTATCGTACCAGAAGTACGGGATTGAAAACCCATCGGGAATGGTCACGCCGGGCATTCGGGCCCGGATCATCTCGCCCTGATTTGCCGCTTTTGAGCCGTAGCGGATGCTGTCTTTCGCACGCATTTCACGCAGGCCCGCAAGGCGTTTTGCGGCCAGATCGACCGGCGGTATCACTTGGTCGGGTGACGCGTATTTGTCCTTTATGTCATCAAGCGATGCCCGCTCCAGCTTGTAGTCGGTCATCGAGGCGTCGAGCTTGTAAACGAAGGTGTTGTAGTCGCGCAGCAGTTTGTCGGCGTCTTTTATGTAAATGTTCGGGATATTCCAGCCCTTCGCCAGGATATTTATGTGCGAAAGAGGCGATGAGGGCTTGGCGACAATTATTCCGCGGACCGGCGGCAGAGACTGCGGCAATTCCTTGAGGACGATTATCTCGTTATCGCCGATCTCGACCGTGTCGTCGAGCTTATCGATGATATGGATCCGCCCGACGGCGGTGCCGGTGTTAAGGGCAAGATACTCCTGATTTCGGTTCAGCTCATCCTGCAGGACGCGATCGATACCGATGTTGGCGGAGGCGTCTTCCTGGCGGATCGAGTTTGGCTTATAAAAGACCTTTTCGTAGAAGTGGGAATTTATCGCTTCATTCGCGGCCTTGATCAGTTCGGGCGTTGCCAGGTCGCCTTCCCAAAGTTCCCAAGTAAATTTATCGACCGGATTCTGCCATGCAATGGTGCCGACCATAAAGCGGCGGTCGGTGTCGATATAGATCGGCGTGAAAACATCGGCCCCGCGCGGCACAAGGTACGTAGCCAGAAGAAAATCTTTATGAAACTTGTATCGCTGGGAGTTAATGAAATAGACCTTGTTCTTTGCCCGGCGATCGATCACGAACATCACATGCGGCAGGGCGTAAGGTGTATTTTGGTGATAAACGCGAGCGATGGAATCAAACTCTTCGCGGGAATCAATTTTCAGCAGGGAATTCTTCTTCGAATCCGGCCTTTTGTCCATTGCCCCCGGGGGCTCACGGGTTGGCGAAGGCTTGCGAGACATCTGGGCCGTGATAGAGAAAGAAAACGCCACGATAATGGCCAGTACCCCGGCGGTAAGGCGAAGATTTGGCGGGGTTTGATTTGAGAGTTTCGTCATCTCGAATTCTAAGCCGTCACACTCCCTACCGGTCGTGTTTGCGACCTGCGTCTGTGCGTTAAAGAAATCCAAAATCCGACAAGGCACACTCCCTACCGGTCGTGTTTGCGGCCTAAGCGGGCACACTCCCTACCGGTCGTGTTTCTGCCGGTTTGTAGGTCGTGGTTCGCATTGCATTTAACTCGTCGAGCGAGCGCACTGTGATCTTCATGTCGCGATAGATGCCCTCGCCGATGCGGTATATCCAGCCGTGCAGATAGAGCGTTTGCCCGCGGTCCCATGCGTCCTGGACTATCGTCGTTTCGCCTACGCTGATCACTTGTTCGATAACGTTCAGCTCGCACAACCGGTCCAGTTGGGCCTCGTAATCAGGCAGCTTTTCGAGGGCGGACTCGTGTTTGTGCATCGTGTCCTGGATGTGCCGGAGCCAATTATCAACAAGGCCGTACCGGGCATCGTCGAACGCCGCCTTGACGCCGCCGCAGCCGTAATGGCCGCAGACGATGATATGCTCGACCTTGAGGACCTCGACGGCAAACTGCATCACCGCGAGGCAGTTCATGTCGCTGTGATTGACAAGGTTCGCGACGTTGCGGTGAACGAACATCTCGCCCGGGAGCAAGCCGATGCTTGATGTCGGCGAAATGCGGCTGTCCGAGCAGCCTATCCACAGCAGCTCGGGGCTCTGCGATTCGCTCAGCCGCTCAAAGAACTGCGGGTCGTCCGCCTTCAATTCCTCCGCCCAACGGCGGTTGCTGTTTAGAAGCCTTTCAATTCTTTCCACAAGGAATATTCTACCGCACACGGTGCGTATCGGCTATTGGACTATCTGGCCAATCGCGCCGGCGAGGCCGTCCGCAAGCGTGAAACCGTCAGGGAAGCTTTCACTTTTCACCCGATTTCCGCTAGACTATCTGGCTTGCATTCCGCGTATCCAAACAAACGGAGATCGAACTTAATTTTACATGGCAATTTCGGCAAACGATATAAGAAAAGGGATGGTTATCCTGCATGAAGGTTCACCTGTAAAGGTAATGGAATTTCACCACCACACGCCCGG
>JADYZI010000209.1 GCA_020853255.1 Acidobacteriota bacterium | reverse complement strand
TTGCCGAGACACCTGCGGTGGTCCCGGTTGCCGAAACAGCTGAACCCAGAAAGGTCTCCGAGGTGCTGAGCGGCTTGATCTCCAGAATTTTCGGCACAACGGATGGTGCGGTATTTGCCCACGAAGAAAAGAATAAGGACGACGAGAACAAGGTGGAAAACACGGATTCGGAAGATCCGAAAGAGAAGTAATTTTGCGGCGAAAGCCCTGTTAGATCGGCCATTCAACGGTTTGCGGTACCGGAGAATGGCCGTTTTTGTTGTGTTCCGGCCACTAAAACTCCCTCCTGCACAAGTATCATTCCGTTGCTTTTTGCAGCTCATTTTTGATGCAAATGATGCGCAAAAAGCCCGCGATGCGAAATTTGCATTACAAAATGACCCACAGAAACGCTATAATCCTGAATACTGATTTTTGTGGACGCAGAACCTTCAAAAGCTAATAGCGATTGTCCGTGGGCCAGCCGGGCGATCACGGTCGAACGGGTCGCCACCGCGGACCTGCCAACTGAACAGGGTGATTTCAAGATAGCGGGTTATCGTTCGTTGAACAGCGACGAGGAATTTGTCGTTCTGTACAAGGGCGAAATGGACCCTGAGGTGCCGACACTCGTCCGCATTCATTCGCAATGCCTGACTGGTGATGTTTTCCGCTCGATCAAATGTGACTGCGGCCCGCAGCTTCACCAGGCGATGGAAATGATCGAGGCCGAGGGCCGCGGAGCGATCGTTTATCAGCAGCAGGAAGGCCGCGGAATAGGCATCCTGAACAAGATCCGCGCCTATGCACTTCAAGATGAAGGCGCCGACACCGTCGAGGCAAACGAGAAGCTCGGCTTTGCCGTGGACGCCCGCATATACCAGCAATGCGCCGAGATACTCTTCGATCTCGGACTTTGCCAGGTACGTGTCATGTCCAATAATCCCGATAAACTAAAAGCCCTCGAAGCCGCCGGCCTCCGCATCGTCGAACGCATCCCGATCGAGATCGAAGCCGAAGAGACCGCCGCCCACTATCTCCGCACAAAAAAAGAAAAGCTCGGACATTTGCTGAGCTTTTGAAACTCGAGCGCGAAAGCCTTTCTTATCCAAGCCCCAGGCACTGCATCTAAGTTTGTTCTCTAACTGACACGTGATTCTGCTATAATTTCTGCCACCCCTACTCGTTGAAGAAGGCATAAGATCAGATCTGCGGGTTCGTGGCACAGTATTTGAAAGAAAAAGTTCGAAATCGACTCAACTCACCATCGGATAAACGGAGATAATCATGAAGTTTAAATATTATTTGTTCGCTGTGGCCCTTCTTACAGCAGTTTATCTGCCGCCGCAGGCAGCGTATGCCCAAAGGCCCGGGAGCGGCGGGCGGCAAGGGACCAATCGTGTCGAGGGCACCATTCGAGACACGATAAATAAGCCTGTGTACAACGCCTTTGTTGAACTGTACAACGACCTCGGCCAACTTGTTGACCGCCAGCGCTCGACAACGCAGGGACGGTTCGCATTCAAGGGAATGGGGCCCGGCCGCTACGTCGTTCATGTCAAGCCGTTTGGAACCAACCTGAGGGGCGATGAGCAAGAGCTTGAAGTAAATAATCAAACTACGGGCAGCGACTTCGTGATGATGACCTTCCGTTTGATAGAGGACACGCGGAAGGCAAACGGCGAGGTCTCCATTGTTGGGACCGTGTTCGCGCAGCAGGTTCCAGATGATGCTAAGAAACTCTACAATGCGGGAATAGATTCGCTAAGTTCTGATAGAAAGCAGGCGTTGACGAGCCTTGAGGATGCGACCAAAGCTTTCCCAACTTATTTTGACGCGTTGGCTGCCTTGGGAAAAGCCCATGTTCTCGGCGGCGACTATGAACAGGGTTATCCGTTCCTGCTTCGGGCGATCGACGTCAATCCCAAATGCGGCGATTGTTACTACAGCCTGGCACTGGCCTTTTACAAATTGAATCAGGCATCGGCGAGCATCAAGGCGATCGAAGCGGCCGTTCTTATTAGCCCGCAAGTCCCGACTGTTCGCCTGCTGCAAGGAATGATCTACAAGCTGAACAACGATCTTCCGGCCGCCGAAAAGGCCCTGTTGACCGCCAAGTCATTATCGAAAGATCCCGACCCTGAGATCCATATGCAGTTGTCGCTTCTATATAATAGGATGAAAAGGAATGCCGACGCCGCCAATGAATTGGAGGCATATCTCAAAGCGGACCCTGACATTTCAAGTTCCGAAAAACAAGAACTCAAAAAGGTCCTTGCCAAACTCCGGGCCGCAAAATAGCTAGGTCATCCAGGGGCAAAATAATCCAATATTTTGGAATTTTTACGAATTGTTGGATTATTTTGCCCTGGCAGCATGTCAACCTTAGCCTAAAGTTGGCTGCCTAACCCTCCCATTCATAACAATTTACACCAAATTCCCGAAAAGCGGCTCGGCTGGCTAGGAAATTGCCATTGAAAGGATGGCAATTACTCCTTGCCCAACAAGGATTAATCAATCACCAACAAAGATCACAAGGATATTTCCTGTTTTTTTGAGGAATAGAAACAGGCAACCACCTTACTTTTTAAGGAGACTACAAATGAGCAACACTTTAAGATTGATCGGCTCAACGATCTCGATGCTGCTTTTGGCCACGGTATTTACGTTTGGCCAACAGACGGCAGGCACGATCGAAGGAACGGTCAGTGACTCTAAGGGTGCTGTCGTTCCCGGGGCCTCGGTAACCGTTACGGGTATCAACACGGCCTTTAATCAGACAGTTACCGCAAACGACAGCGGCAAATATCGTATCGAACGCCTGCCCGCTGGACGCTACAAAATAACCGTAGGCGCTATCAGTGGATTCGCCGAGACGGTTATTGACACACAGGTCGTTATCGAAAAAACGACGACCGCAAACGTTACGCTTGGTATTTCGCAGGCGGATATTAACGTTGAGGTCGGTGCAGACCCGCTTGGCGTTGTTGTCGATACTTCTGACAGCAAGGTCCAAACGAACATCACTTCTGAACTTATTGAAAAGCTTCCTACGGGAACCAGCTTCACTTCAATCTTGAAGGTGTCGCCTGGGACCCGCGGCGAATCGCTTACGGGCGGCTTCCAGGTTGACGGCGCAAGTAAGGCCGAAAACTCGTTCGTACTCGATGGCCAGGAGATCACCAACTATCG
>JADYZI010000208.1 GCA_020853255.1 Acidobacteriota bacterium | reverse complement strand
TGAGCCTTCGGTTCCGTCTTTATCGTGATCGAACGGGCCTGCGCAAAGGCGACAACACTGACCGAAAGGAACAAGATAATGCCCGTGATGAAACTGATCACTTTCATAAGACCACCGACGCCAACCTAGCCGGCTACGAACGCCCTTCTTTGTTGTATAGGACCAATATACCCTACGGTGCCCGAAGATCGCGCTGTCTCAATTGGATGGCTGACGAATCCGCGCCGTTCGCCCGGCATTTTTACGTTTGCTTTTCGTGACGGCTATCTTATAATCGAGAGTTCGTGGCTGGGTAGCTCAGCTGGTTAGAGCACAGGATTCATAACCCTGAGGTCGGGAGTTCAAGTCTCCCCCCCGCCACCATTCAAGATCACAAAAAAGGCTGTCCGGAATCTCGCATTCCTGACAGCCTTTTCGTTGTGAAGTATCTTTGAGCCGATGTCAATCGTTCTTTGCAAAGAGGTTTTTCAGCCATTTGAAGGGCTTCTTGATCACGGAGCTGGTCTTATCAAGGATCGAACGCTTTTGCCGACGTCTTTCCGGTTCTATTACCGAAGGAACCGAGTTCGAAACCTTTCTTGCAGTAAATGCCGCTACTTTTGTTTCCTGAACATCAGGCGCCTTGAACTCATACTTTTCGCCCTTTGGGACAATAATACTTGTCGTCTCAAAATTCTGATCGTAAGTTACAACGCGGTTCCGGTGAAACTTGCGTCGCGGTAACGTCCTCCGGATCCGCTCACTCGAAACGTCGGCAAACTCCGCTTCCGGTTCCAGATCTACTGCCTCATCTTCAGAAGGGGTAAGCTCGGCGACTGGCGGCCTTGCAAAGAAAGGCGCTGTGATCGGCCTTGAAATGACCTGAGCGAACTCTTGCCTGCCGGCCTCTGTCGCGTTATACGCGGTATAGGCAAGCTGCACGCAGCAGACGGCAATTATCGCTAAAATGAGTTTTTTCATAACCTTCGAGCGATCGTTGGTGTTAAACAAATATTAACACCACGACTTAGTATATCGTAAACGCAAAAAGGTTGTTCGCTCTGTAATCCCTACGACAAATACTCGCAAAAACTGCGGCAAGATGGCGGGCAAGTTAATGAGTTGATTGCGAAGGGTCAATAACAAAGGCGGTCTGGTCAGCAGCGAGGGCAAAGAAACGCTTTCCGTCTTTGGAAAAACGCATCGCGACAACGTCATTCTTGAAGATTAGCCTTTTTAGTTCCTTGCCCGTTCTGATGTCATAGATCGCTATACGGCCGGGACTGTTCTCCACCGCGACCGTGCCGGCGGCAGCATTTACGACCGCGTGCGTCCCAAATACCCTGCGGAGCAGGTCACCGTTCGACACGGAGTAGATCAATATCCGATTATTATCATCGGACAAGAGAATGTAATCGCCCGATGCAACCACATCTTTGATCTCGAACGATGCGTTACCCGTCTCGATGAACAAAGAAGAGCGATTAACGCCACTGGCAAGATCAGCGACCTCGATGTAATAGTCCCCACGCTTTTCATCCAACCGCTTGATCTTCTGGGTCAGGTCCGGCCGCAACTTCACCGCCTCGCGTGTCGCCTTGGAATCGGCATCCCATACAAAACAAATTGTGTCGGCGGTTGAGTTAACTCCGTAACGCGGCGCTTCGTTCGGAAACTGACGTATCCATATTCGTTTACGAGTGACAACATCCTTCGCCTCGAACTCCATATTCGACTGGACGAACCGAACTGCGCCCGTTGCTGGGTCCACTAGGACCACGTCTTCATCCATTTTGTTGCGCTTGTCTTCCTTCTCCATGATGCGTCTTGTCAAAAAGAATCGGCCGAACTGACGCGAGCGGTCCTCAATAAATGAAATTCCCGGCTCGACCGACTTTGAAGCCGGAGTGATCTTCGCGACCGTCCGGTCCATATCACCAGCCCTTGGGAAGTCGGCATACACTAGGTGATCCGAAGTAACGAAGCTCCCGTAAAAACTGCGCACTAATATCGATGCTTCTCCAGACGGAAGGGACCAGACAGCTCCTCGAGAACTATCCGATGCTGCAAGCATTGCTCCGTCCTCAGAAAAAGAAACGGTTCGCAACAGGCCAAAGTTGCTTTTCGGCAACTCGATCGATGCGATCGGTTCGCTCGCACCGAGTTTGTAAAGCGCAAGCTCACCGTTCTTCCTTTCAGCTGCAATGAGATCCTCGTAAACATCCAAGGCGGATTTCTTCCCTGCAAAAACATATTTCTTTGACCTCAGGTCGAAAACGCCGACGGCAGCACCATTAACCGGCCGTACTACCAGATAATGCCCGGCAGACGACCTCGTAAAAGAGAACCCTCCGAGATCGATCTGCTCGATCCTATTGCCTTCCGGAAAAGAAAAAATACCTGAATCGGCATTCTCACGGTTGATTCGCCCAACAAGCCTATCGGAAGATAAGAATTCGAAGCTGTTCTTAATAAGTTTTTTGACATTATCTCCGACCGAAATCACCTTCTTTTGTTCGAGATCTACAACGATCGACGCGTCTTGGGTCCAGGGGGCCGATGTTGTTCCGGCGAATAAATATCGGCCATCAGGCGAGAATTTCAGTCCTATCAGGTTGATATCCGCCTCGGTTATATCCCTGATCCTTTCTTGGAGCCAATATGTGGTCAAGGACATTTTTACAAACCCTTTCTTGCGAAATAGCTCGTCGCCACTGGCGGCCTCGTAAATAACAAGGTCGCCTATGGGGCTAAATACTGCGAGATACTTGCCGTCCGATGACATCCTTGACTGCCAGACCGTCCCCGGGACCGCAACTTCGTCATCTTCCAACGACTGGCCGCTGGCGATCTCCCATCTTTGATAATGCAGACCGCCTGTTACGACCAAAAAAGTTTCAGAGTCGGCTGAGAACTGGGCCGGTCTGGCATCTTTAACGGGAACCTGGAAAAGTACGCGAAGTGGGTCTCTCGAAAGGACCGTTACAGACGAAGGGTCCTGGGCAAGAATATACTTCCCGTTCGGGCTGAAACTTATGTTCGTGAGATCGCTCCTAATGGGCGAAAGAACGGTCCGAGATATTAGGCCGGGAATCGATTCTGTTTTCGCAAATCCGTTGAAGGTGATCACGCGATTCCGCCAACCTTCAAAAGCATCAATGTTTGCTATTGACCGCTTTTCCCGACATGCCGCCGGCATATCTTTATATTGATCGACCATCTCTTTAAGGCGTATTTCCGCCTCGTTACCACCAAAGAAAACGAGGAAAGCATTCTTCTTTTTTGCTTTTGTAAACCGCTGCCAAAATCCTTGTATTTGTCCCGGATCATATCCGGCCGCTGCCATTGCGAATACGCCCAGACGATCTGCCTCATGCTGTTCATCGTCGATATCCCCCACATCGCCGAGCTCCTTGGTGTTCCACGTGTCAAGATATTCGTTGTAGCGATTGATCACATCTGCGCGATCCGTGAGCTTGTCGACTTTGAGCAAGCGTTTAAAGATCTTGCTGAAGCTGATCGCACCATGACGCACAGTTCCGTGGCCGAGTTCGTGTGCAACGACAAAAGCCAATTCATCCTCAGTTCGGGCGAATTTGATCAGCTTTCGATTTATCAGAACAACGCCGCCAGCAATGGAGGACGCATTCACTCGTGGATCATCTGAAAGGTAAACCCGGAACTTGATTCCTTTCTGGGGCAAGTGGCGCGCTAACCGATCGACGATTCCTTGCAAGTACGTCGTCAGATCGGGGTCATCAATAATGCCGTATGTCGTTCGCGAGCGCTCAAGGATGGCTTCGCCGAGCCACATTTCCTGCTCAGGCGTAAAGATTATCTTGGACGTATCGGGTATCTCTACCATCGGTGGGTCGCATAATTGGGCGGTCGCTGACACAAGATTCAGATGTATAACGAAAAGGATCGCAGTAGCAAAGATCGGGAGCTTTTTCATAACGTGAAGACGGAGAGATTCTCCTTGCAATCGTGTTTCGAGTCTATAAGGATCGTGACCAGCCCATCGTATCACGAGAAAGCAGGCTCCTTATGAAATTTTTTCGGTTGAGTTTGTTATCAGGTTGTGCGGGGTGTCGCTGTCTACACCTTTCGAGTTGGCTCGCCGTGCTGATAGAATATGGAATGCAGACAGAAAGTTTTCGGAGGAGCCTTTTTTACAAGGCTGAGAGGCGAGCGTGGCCCGCTCGCGACTCCTGGAACCTGATGCGGATAATACCGACGAAGGGAGAAAAACAATGAACAACCTACATACGACCGCGCCTGAACACGGCCAAAGCACCGAGATCACCAGCGATGAAGTTAAGCTGCCGGCTTCGCAAAAGATCTATGTCGAAACGA
>JADYZI010000207.1 GCA_020853255.1 Acidobacteriota bacterium | reverse complement strand
CCGATTGGGAACTTGCGCAGGACAATAGTTCGCTGGCCGGCAAGACGCTTCGGCTCAACGATGACGGAAGCGTGCCAAAGGACAATCCGTTTGTCGGCAAAACGGGCTATCGGCCGGAGATATGGACGACCGGCCACCGAAACGCGCAAGGCCTTGCATGGCAGCCGGGCACGGGGTTGATGTTTCAAACAGAACACGGCCCGAGCGGCTTCGAAGGACGCGGCGGCGGAGCGGACGAGGTCAACATTGTCGAAGCGGGCAAGAACTATGGCTGGCCGATCATTTGGGGAGAGCGAACACAGGCCGGATTGGAGCCGCCTCTGCTTTTGTACACGCCGGCCTGCGCACCGGCAAGCGCGGCATTCTACACAGGCGACAAGCCGCGCGCCTTCAAGAATAATTTCTTTTTCGGATGTCTTCGCGGAACCAGATTGATCAGGGTCATCCTCGACGGCCGCAAGGTCGTTCGGCAAGAAAATTTGCTGGAAGGAAAATTTGGCCGCATCCGCGAGGTCGGTGATGGGCCCGACGGGTTCCTGTATTTTTCTACGTCGAACCGTGACGGCCGGGGCTCACCTGCCGCGAACGACGACCGGATACTCAGATTGGTCCCAGCCGGCTAAAAGGCGTGGAGTGCAAATAAGGGGGTTGAAATGGTAGATGACGGACGGCCGCAGATTACGACAAAGGTCAGTCAAAAAAAGTGGATCCTTTTCCTTGGAGCATTGTTTTTTCTAATTGTTATCGGAATGGTCCTTTTCACGATCTTCGGCGGTATGGAATTGGCAAATCCATGGGGCAAACAGCCGGGGCCGGGCCCGTAACGGCACGTCCTTCATGACACCGGATTTCTCGATGAAAACCGACCGCAGAGGATCAGGTCCTGATCAGGAAGTACCGTGAGATCATTCATTTTATTTACCGCAGCCGCACTGTGCGTATCCTGCCAACCGGTCCCAAATACAAACATCGCGGCAAATACAAGTCCGACCGTTACAGGCACAACAAGTCCGGCACCATCACCCGCCCCTAAGCCTGTCAATACGATGATCGGCGCCCCAACTCCGGCGACCAGTCCGCTCCCGCCGGATGCGAAAGGCGTGCGGGCGGCCATAGATGTCGTTCATGAATACTACGCTGCGATCAATGCAAAGGATTTTCGAACGGCATACGAACTATGGTCAGGCAAGGGAGACGCAAGCCATCAGACATTTGAAGAATTTCGCGATGGCTTTGCGAACACCGCCTCGGTCCGTGTTGACACGAGCGGCGAGCCGGGCCCGATCGAAGGTGCCGCTGGGTCGAGATACGTCGCGATCCCGGTGTTGATCTACGCTAAGACAAACGACGGCAAAGACCAGAAGTTCTGGGGCGAGTACGTCCTTCGCCGTTCGGTGGTGGATGGATCGACCGAAGAGCAACGCAACTGGCGCATCTACTCTGCTACTATCAAAGAACAATGAGGGCGCACATAGCGCTTGTCGGAACCGGGAGCGGTAGCGACTGGGTTTTTTGGTTCACCGATCGGACCCGCGGCGCACGCCGGTAAATATTGCGTGATCACATGAAATACATATTCCTTATTCTGATCGGCTTGCTCCCGGTTTTTGGCTTTGCTCAGCCAAAGCTTGTGCCGCAAAAGGTCACGCTAAAAAGCGGCCGCTCATTCAGCCTGAAAATGCCGGCTGATCTCGAGATCATCCCTGCGGCCGAAGGATTAAAGCGTGTCCGCTTTTTTGCCAAGGCCCCGGATGGGCGGATCTTTGTGACCGATATGTACAATCTGACCGACAACAAACGCGGAAAGATCTACATACTCGACGGGTTCGATCCGAAAACGGGCAAGTTCGTGGCGGTCAAGACCTATATGAGCGGGCTGCACAACCCGAACAGTGTTCAGTTCTATCGCGATGCTGATGGCCAGGATTGGATATATATCGCCGAAACCGAGAAGTTGACGCGTCGAAAATTCACGCACGGCGAAGAACGGCCGACGGACACAAACCCGCAAACCCTCGCAACGTTTCCCGATCATGGGTTGAGCTACAAATACGGCGGCTGGCACCTTACACGGACGATCGCGTTCGGCACGAACGGAAAGATGTATGTCTCTGTCGGGTCGAGCTGCAATTCTTGCGTTGAAAAAGAAAAGGTCAGAGCAAGCATTCTGGAAATGAACCCGGACGGCAGCGGCGAGCGCATTTTTGCAAAGGGACTGAGAAACGCTGTCGGCCTTCGGTGGTTTGGCCAGCAACTTTTTGCGACCAACCAGGGCTCGGACCATCTCGGTACCCAGCGGCCCGACGAAACATTCTATGCCGTCAAGGACGGTGCCGATTACGGCTGGCCCTACTGTCATTCATCTAACGGCAAGATCTTCGCCGACCCGAAGATCAAACGGCCCGGCGGATGCAGCGGCGTGACCCCGCCGTATGCCTGGTTTCCGGCCCGCAGCTCGGCGCTTGGGTTTGATTATTTTGACGACGCCAATGCCCCTAAAGAGCTAAAAGGCGGCTTTGTGGTTGCCTTGCATGGCTCGACCAATAAGGCCATCGGGCACGGCTACAAAATAGTTGTAATGCGTAAAGGTGAGCCGCTTCAGGACCTGATCACCGGATTTCTGCAAAAAGGAAAGGTCGTCGGCCGGCCGTGCGATATCTTTAAGCTGGACGCAAGTTCATTTTTTTTCAGCGACGACGATACTGGTATCGTCTATCTCGTCAGGAAACGAGGAACAACAACCGCGATCACGGCAGCAACTGAGCCGGCGTCGATCGCATCCGTCAGCCCGGAAACGGTTCCGACCGGCACATCTTCTCCTGGTTCCACATGCTATGCCCTTGCTATCTTTGGTGCCGCCACGTTTGCCAGATATTTCGTTAGTTAGGCTTGAGGACATTTTCGCTGCGGCGATAGCGGGACCAGAGATACAAAGTTCCCCAAGGGAAGGCACAAAGAGCACCGAGAAGATATCGGGAATTAATAGAACCAATTGATAAGTTCGATCATCCCGTTATCAGCCCGCGCCGTGTTAGGATAACTGTTGCTTTTGTACTTGGGTTTATGAACATCGGTATCACGGTATATCCAACATACGGCGGCAGCGGTATTGTCGG
>JADYZI010000206.1 GCA_020853255.1 Acidobacteriota bacterium | reverse complement strand
CCACGGACATAAGGATGACCCTGTGACCCAAAATCAGATCCTTAAAGAGCTTGGCAGCCCGGACCGGCGTACCGATCACGACAGCTCGGTCGTTCCGGCACCCAAGTAGGAGGTTGTGTGAGGTTGTTGCAGTTATTGCTGACTATCGGGGCCGCATTGCTCGTAGCATGCGGTGTGGTGGCTAACTCCCCTGCCGGTAACTCAGCTGCGGAGACCCCAGCCGTTACGGATTCGAGCAATTCGGTCGAACGCGAGTCGGCATCTGTTTCGATGACAAACGATCGGAAGGACGAAAATATGAGCGAGTACACATTGAAGCCTGTCACAATGACAGCGACGGCAAAGAATACAAACGCGGGCCTGTTGATAGAATACACCGTCGAAAATCACACTGATCAGATTCAATATCTTTGGGACCTAATGATCAAGTATGAGGGCAACGACCAAAAGATCGATCATGACGGCGCGTATGTTTTTTTTGTCGCCCCAAAGACACTGAACGTGATCCGTGCGGAACTTCCGCTTCCTAAGGCCTTCGACATCGCGCGTAAGGAAATACCTTTCGCTCGAATATTGCCGGCAGGCGGAAAACTGAACGGAAAGGTCAAGCTGCCGCATCCGGTCACCGAAACAAGCCCATACTATCCACCGCCGAAGGAAGATCAGCAGGAAAAGTCGGTCGGTTCTGACGTCGTTTTGATGGTAGCCTGGACATCGGTAAAACCCGGAATGAATATTACCGAACGGACCGTCGGCGGCGAGAAGGTGGTTGCGATCCGGGGTTCATGGGCCCCGCCGTATCAAGAGGTTCTTCAGGAAAAGTTTTCGGTTCCTGTCGATGTGATCACGTACAAGGACGACTTTGAACGACAGACGCCGCTTAGATAAGCCGCCTACTTGGAAGAGGAGGAATTTTATGCCCCCAGCAGCTAGAATTACAGACCCTGTTGCACATCCCCTGCCGCCGGTGCTCACCGGTGGGCCGACCGCGATCACGGTGTTCATTGGCGGCATGCCGGCTTGGCGGGGAGTCGGTGCGGCCGTTGCCGCTTCGATGAAATCCGCAAAGGCCGCGTCAGACGCTGGGATCAAGACCGCCGAGGCCGCGACGGCTGCTGCCGCCGGAACACCGGGTGCTCCCGCGGCCAAGGCTGCGGAAGAGGCCACCAAAGCTGCGGCCGCCGCGGCAATGGGAGCCGCGATCACGGGCGCCGCTGGCACCTCAGACATCCACGGGTGTTTAACTCCCTTGCCGATACCGCCGCATGGCCCCGGCATTGTGATCACACCATCGAAGACCGTGATCATAGTCAACAATCCGGCCGCGCGGCAGGGCGACGAGATACTTGAAGCTGTCGGCCCGCCAAACAAGATAACGATGGGATGCCCGACCGTTATTATTGGAGGCTAACGCCGGCGGGAACGCCTGATCCAGGTGGATAACAAAGATCAATTCATTCCTTCCATCTACAACTACTGCGACCGCTGGTGCGAGAGGTGCGCGTTTACCCAGCGTTGCAGTGCGTTCGCGATGGAAGCCGAAATGTTCGACGACGAGCAGGAATTTGACAGCGAAACGTTGGTCCGCAAGCTGTCGAACATCTTAGCCGACGCGAAGGCAATGATCATCGACAAGGCTGAAGAGCTCGGTATAGACCCGACGCCGATCAGCGATGAGGAATTCAACGGCATCCAGGCACGCCAGGAAAAGTTTATCGAAGCAGAAGAGTTCGCCGTACTTGCGCATCAATACGCAAAAGACGGCTATCCCGCACTTGCATCGAGGGCCGAGTGGCTAGGGCCATCATCCGGCGAGATCGAAGAAGCGGTTTCGGCGCTGTATAGGTATCTGTTCTTCATCCCGGTGAAGATCCGCGGAGGCGTCCACGCCCTGCTCGATGTTGACGGATTCGAAGACCCTGAGCAGCTTCGCGATCCGCAAAGCGACGCGAATGGGCAGATCAAGATCGCCTTGATCGCCATAGAACGCTCTATCCTCGACTGGACCTACTTGCTGGATGAATCTAACGCCAACCGAATACGCCCGCTCATCCGCCTGCTCGACCGCATCAAAAATGGAGCGGAAGAAAAATTCCCCCAAGCGCAGGATTTTATCCGGCCGGGATTTGATGAAATTGATATCGTAATGTGACCGAAACGGAACGCGACGGAACGCGAACTTTAGTTCGCCTCAAGTTCGCCTCTGCCTCTATGAATGGAACGCGAACCTTAGTTCGCCTCTTTTTCCCGAGCTTTCCACCATGCGCTCCCAAATCTCCAATCTTCCGCCTTTTCACAAAGCCCCGCCTTGACCGGATTATTTTCAATATACCTAACGGCCTTACTACAATGCTCCCGATCGCGAATATACCTATCGAAATAATCCCTCATCCAGAAACTTCCCGTGCGGCCGAGCACTTGATTCGCTTCCATCGCCGTCGCTCCTTTTATCGATTGCATTATGGTTGTCAAAGAATGTCCGGTCATCGGCGAGAATAAAAGGTGAACATGGTTGGGCATTATCACCCAGGCTATGAGGATCAGCTTTGAAAGATGCCGGCCGAGGATCTTCCTCTCTACTATTTCGGCGACCAGCCGCTGCTTCAGATAACACTCGCCCGCACCTTTATCTAAATACTTTTCTGTAAGCCGCTGCAGCTCAAGATCATCTTTGCCGCGAAGCATATTCACGCGACTCTCTTCCTTCAGTCGAAAGAGTACATTTCTCGGAAGAGAATCATGCAGCCTGAAAGTAACGAACTGAGTTCGCCTGTCGCTGTCGTAGTGCGGAAGATATCCCCGAGAATGCCAGCCCCTAATTTTTTCCATTTCTTCAGGAACGCGAAC
The DNA here is from genome assembly GCA_020853255.1 of Acidobacteriota bacterium. The sequence continues at coordinate 19,758 of JADYZI010000206.1, read as the reverse complement.
AGGAACGCGAACTTTAGTTCGCAACTAACTTTAGTTCGCAACTAAATTATTCTTTTCAGGAACGCGAACCTTGGTTAGTTCGCAACTGCTTCATTCTTTTCAGGAACGCGAACCTTGGTTACTTCGCAACTGCTTTATTCATAGATGAAATATTTGCGAACTAAAGTTCGCGTTCCGTTCCGTTCCGCTCCGGGTCTTAGGGCCGCGTCATTCGCTCAGGCACTACGAGTTCGTCAAACTTTTCAGGCGTCAACAAATTCAGTTCAACCGCCGCTTCTTTAAGCGACATTCCCTTTTTGTGCGCGTATTTGGCGATCTTGGCGGCATTGTCGTAGCCGATGTGCTGGTTTAGGGCGGTGACGAGCATTAGCGAATCGTTCAGGTATTGATCGATCCGTTCGCGGTTGAGTTCGATGCCGGCGATGCAGTAATCGACAAAACCATGCGACGCGTCGTGGATGAGCCGGACCGAATGCAGGAAATTGTGGATCATCACCGGCTTGAAAACGTTAAGCTCAAAGTTACCTTGCGAACCTGCAAAGCCGATCGCGGCATCGTTGCCGAACACCTGAACGGCGACCATCGTCATCGCCTCGCTCTGGGTAGGGTTCACCTTACCGGGCATTATCGAACTTCCCGGCTCATTTTCCGGAAGCGAAATTTCGCCGATCCCGCACCGCGGGCCTGACGCAAGCCAGCGGATGTCGTTGGCGATTTTCATCAGCGATGCCGCGAGAGTTTTCAACGCACCTGACGCAAACACAACTTCATCATGCGCCGACAAAGCGGCGAATTTATCGGGGTGCGATCTGAACGGCAGGCCTGTCAATTCCGCGATCTTCGCGGCGGCGCGCTCCGCAAATTCCGGGTGCGCGTTCAATCCGGTCCCGACCGCCGTTCCGCCGATTGCAAGATCGAGCAGGCCCGGCATCACAAGGTGCAATCTTTCGATATCGCGGTCGATCAGGTTTGCCCATCCGTTGAATTCCTGCGACACTGTCACCGGCGTCGCGTCTTGCAGATGCGTTCGCCCGATCTTTACAACGCCTTCAAACTCATTCGCTTTTGCCTTTATCGCATCGCTGATCTTCTGAACCTCAGGGATCAACGCCGTCATCCGCTCGGCCGCGGCAATATACATCACCGTCGGGAAAGTATCGTTCGACGACTGCGACTTGTTCACATCATCGTTCGGGTGTATCGGCTTTTTCGAGCCCATCTCGCCGCCCGCGATCTCGATCGCGCGGTTCGAGATGACTTCGTTCGCGTTCATGTTCGTCTGCGTCCCCGACCCGGTCTGCCAAACACGAAGCGGAAAATGTGCATCCAATTTTCCCTCAATGACCTCGTCCGCAGCCTGTACGATAAACTTCAGTTTGTCGTCGTCCAGTTTCCCCAAATCATTATTTACGATCGCCGCCGCCTTCTTCAAAATGCCCAACGCGCGGATCACCTCGCGCGGCATCACATCAAATCCGATGTTGAAATGTTTCAACGACCGCTGCGTCTGCGCTCCCCAATAAACGTCCGACGGCACATCGATCTCGCCCATCGAATCTGTTTCAATACGTGTGTTTGTTGACATTAGTAAAATTCCTAAACCAAATGATGTCTAAATGTTATCGCACGCAAGCGCAATGCGGAAGCCCACGCGTCAGCAAGGGCTTAACATTCAGCGTGAGTATTAAGACCTTGCTAACCAGGCTGTTTGGCAATTCTGCTTAAGCCGCAAAGCGGCCTAAAGATAGTAGCCAGACGTGGAACGTCTGGACTGATCGTTCTAAGGTTGTTCGCCCTGAAGGGGCGAAACGCGTCAATGTTTACGTGCATTCTCCCGCACCTTCAGTGCGGTGGTGTTCTCGCCGCATTTCCAGAAGTTTCACATCTGGCTACTATCTTTTTGCGGCGCCGCCGCGTAAATCCGAATTTCCGAACATCCTCTAACGCTCGGGCTTCTGCAGCCTTATCTCGCTAGTTCGACCTAAAGCCGGTCGTTATTTTTGCCTTCTCGATGATCCACACCGATTCTGCCCTTGCCAGTGCCTTCTGTAGATCGCGGGCCGCCGCGGCGGCTTGGGTGCTTGGGGCGACGTCGGCATCCTGGAGGAGATCTAGCAATTGGCCGAACGCACCGGCGAGTCGCGCAAGCGGCAGATCGGCGACGGCAATTGCTGTTCCGGGCCGCGGCGGCTGGCCGTTTAGCAGGATGCGCAATTTGGGAAGCGACGGACTGTTCGGCGAATTTTTTTCAAGGTCCGCGATCGTTCGCCTAGTTTCGTTCGCCATCGAACGGGCCTTCGATATTCCGTCATACGCCTCGATCGAAAGATCGTATTGCTGCCTTAATCCGAGCGGCAGCGTCTTAACCCGCGGGTCCATACGGACATTCAATTTTTGAGTAAAGCTCTTGCCGTCCACCGTCAATTTTAGCGTATAAACGCCCGGCAAAACCGCCGGCCCTTGCGGTGACCACGGCGTATCGCGATAAATGGCGGATATCGGAAGATCATAATTGTCAGCCGGCGGATTTGGATACAAAAGGTCCCATACGAAACGCTGCATTCCGGCCTCGTTCTTTAAAGGCTGAAACGGCCTGATCCAATATTCGGGCGGATTTATCCGGGTCGGGTCGGCCGCAAGCGGTTTGTCGTCGCTTGAAAATTTTCTGACCAATTTACCCGCCGCATCGGTTATTTCAAGTGTTATCGGCGAGCGTGCAGTTGACTTCAGATAGTAGTTGATGATCGCTCCATCCGGCGGATTTTCGCCCGCGGGTTCTTCCGGCGGAAACGGCGTGTCTGTGTGCAGGCTGCGTTTTACACGCGTCGCCCGCTGCGGTGCAAACAGGTAGGCGTCCGAACCGGTGATCTCGCCCGACATCTGCCTCAGCGGCGTTACGTCGTCGAGTATCCAAAATGAACGCCCGTGGGTTCCAACGACCACGTCATCATCCTTTATCACAAGATCGCGGATCGATGTTGCCGGCATATTCAGCCGCAGCGGCTGCCAGTTATCGCCGTCGTCGATCGAAAAATACACAGCTTGTTCGGTGCCGCAATAGAGCAGACCTTTGCGGACAGGATCTTCGCGAACGGCATTTACTATTCCGCCATCTGGGATGCCGTTAACGATCTCTTTCCATGTCTTGCCGCCGTCATGTGTTCGGTAAATATGCGGCCGCAAATCGTCAAGCCGAAATGTGTTTATCGCGGCATAGGCCGTGTTTGCATCGAACCGGCCAGCATCGATCAACGAGACCTTTGCCCACGAACCGAGCTGCGGCGGCGTTACATTTTTCCAGGCCTTACCGCCGTCGCGGGTTACATGGATCAAGCCGTCGTCGGTCCCGGCCCAGATCGTGTTGATGTCTTTATATGACGGCGCCAGCGTGTAAACGACGCCGCGCCGCGGCATCGTCTCCATTTCTTTCGTTTTGTATATCCCAACATTGTCGGGTACGTCCCATTTCTCACGTGACAGATCGGGGCTTATCACCTGCCAGCTTTGACCGCCGTTGATCGTCTTGAATACGACATTGCCGGCGTAGTAAAGGGACTTCTTATCGACGGGTGAAAAAATGACCGGCGCGGTTCGCAGAAATCGGTATTTCCCCGTCCGGACAGCTTCGGGAGCTATGTTTTGTACCTGCCGCGTCCGGCGGTCAAAACGCGTGACCTTTCCTCCGTAAACAATGTTCGGATCGAGCGGATCGGGCGCGACATATCCGTATTCTTCAACACCCACGGTTTCCCAATCCCACGCGGCGATCGCACCTGTTCGCCCGCGTGAGGCAACGCATGCCGAGCCGCTTTCCTGCTGGCCGCCGCAAACCCAATACGGCCATTGGTTATCGGTGCTGACGTGATAAAACTGCGCCGTCGGCTGGTTGTACCAACTCGACCATGTTTCGCCGCCGTTCACCGTGATCGTCGCGCCCTGATCGACGCCGAAGAGAATAATGTCGGGATTGTCCGGATTGATCCAGATGCGGTGATAATCGTCGCCGCCGGGAGCTCCGCGAAAGCCGGAAAAAGTCTTTCCGCCGTCCGTTGATTTGAACGATGCGACGTTTGCGACGATTACGGTATTCGGGTCTTTTGGATGCACCTTTAGCTCCGCAAAATCGCTGCCGCGGCCCCACAGCCTCGGGTCGCCGTTTACTCGCGTCCAGCTTTCGCCGGCGTTTGCCGAGCGGTAAACTCCGGCAAATCTCGCTTGAGCATCAACGGTCGCGTAAAGAATGCGCGGGTCAGAACGCGAGATCGCGAATCCGATCCGGCCAAGGCCTTGCTCGATAGTCGGAAAACCTTCGGTTATTTTCTTCCACGTTGTGCCGCCGTCTGTCGATTTAAAAAAGCCGCTTTCCTTGCCTTGCCACGCTCCGTTTTCCCACGGCCCTTGCCGCCCGGCCCATAGGTCAGCGTAAACGATATTCGGATCGGATTGATCGATCTCAACCTGAAACGCGCCGGTGTTTTCATCCTTGTAGAGCACGCGTTCGAAAGTCGTTCCGCCATTCGTCGAACGATAAACGCCGCGTTCGGTGTTCGGTCCGTAGGGATGTCCGAGAACGGCAACAAAAAGCCGGTTAGGATCTTTGGGATCGACCGAAATGCCCGCTATCTGCTGGCCTTCGCGGAGGCCCAAATGTTCCCACGTTTTTCCACCGTCCCTCGAACGGTACATTCCATCGCCGGTCGAGAGGTCTGGCCGCTGCAGCCCTTCGCCGCTGCCGACATAGATCACGTTCGGGTCGGACGGGGCGATGGCGATATCGCCGATCGAACCTGTCGGCTGGTCGTCAAATATCGGCTTCCAGGTTCGGCCGGCGTCCGTCGTTTTCCAAACGCCGCCATTGTTTACGCCGATAAAAAACACGTTCGGCTGGCTCGCTATTCCAACCGCACCTACCGTTCGCCCGGCACGAAACGGCCCGATCATTCGCCACCGCATGCTCTGATACATCGACCGATCGACGCTCTGCGAATAAGCAAACGAAAAAAGCATCGGGACAACAAAAAATGCAAACAGAAAATGGCCGCGTCCCATGTGAACACGCGAGTTTCGACCAATGCGGAAATGCATTTGATTCCTCCTGAGATGAGAAGTTGAAATTGGTTGCAGAAAAAACTGATTGAATGCAAATGTAGCACAAAAACGGCACGTTTCGAACAAGGCGATGATCCCCGTCTGGCACCGATGATCTTTGGGCAAAACGCGATGCTCGGCAGTAGTATGCGGAAGCCAGCGCGCGCGAGGTTGTGTCAAAACCTCCTTCTGGCCGCGAAGCGGCTTTTAGAAGTAGCCAGATGCGAAGCTTCTGGACAACGGAAGAATCCGTCTTTTGCCCCGAAGGGGCCAAACGATGGCCGTTGCGCACCTCCAGTGCGAAGTTCGACGTCACGGTTTCCAGACGTTCCACGTCTAGCTACTTTCTGTGGGCGGCTTCGCCGCTCGGAATCCGAGTTTTGACACAGCCTCGTGAATAAGGGCTTAACTTTCAGCTTGAGCATTAAGCCATTGCTTACGCGCGGGCTTCTGCAATTGAATCAGCTTCGCCGATCCGCCGCATCGAGATCATTTTTCCTCATCTTGTTCGCCATTTCGCCGAGACCCGGCGTTGCATGCTCCGCGCATTCAGGTCGAGTAGCCCAGACGCGGCAGTATGACAAGCTGGAGAAGCAGCCAAATGCCAACCAATCCGACGAACCATGCAATGTCGTACCACATAACCACACCTACTTCTGCATTGGCAGCCCGGCTTTCTCCCAGGCGGCTGTTCCGCCCGCGATGCTGATCGTTTGCGGATAACCGGCCTCGTTCAGCATCTTCGCGGCTTCCATCGAGCGCCTGCCCGTCGCGCAGATCAGATAGACGGGTTCGTTCTTTTCGATAATGCCGAGGTTGTCCATCAGTTTATCGAGCGGAATATTTCTCGTTCGGTACGCATGGCCTGCCGCATATTCTTCGGGCGTCCGAACATCGATGAACTGAGAATAAGCGGCCTCGACAAATGGCTTCGCCTCAGTCGGGGACATCTCGCTGGCTCCGCTTTTTACAATAGCTTGTGAATCGCTTGTCCGCGGCGGCGCGGTGGAACATGCAACCAGCAGCAATCCGAACAAAAACAAGAAGGATCCTTTTTGAATTTCCTTTTTCATGATCCTACCTCTTGGTCGCGCTGACACGACGCATCTTTCAATTACCTTCATTATCATTCAATTGCCACTAGCTTCAGCTAGTGGTCAGATCTGCCACAGGACTCGGGGCTTTAGCCCAAATTGGAAAAAGTAAAATTCCGATCGGCCCAGATTCCGCTAAAGCCTGTCTCCATACATATTTGCTTCCACTAGCTGAAGCTAGTGGCAACTGAAAAAAACCAAATGCCCGCACTAGGCCCGTTCGTACGGCCACCGTGTATAATTACTACGACGCGGCCTTTGCCACGGTTTCTTCGGTCGGCAGCCCTGCTTCGATCCATGCCTTTGTTCCGCCGGTCACGTTATAGATCTCCCGGAATCCGGCATTCTCTAGAATGCTTGTTCCCAGGCTCGACCGGTATCCGCTTTGGCAAATGACGTATGTCGGCTTGTCGGGGTTTAGCCGGTCGATCTCGCATGAAAGCGTGTTGAGCGGAATGTTGATCGTATTCAGAGCATGGCCCGCGACATGTTCAGCCGGACGGCGAACGTCAACAAACTGAACATCCCCGTTCAATTCTTTCGCAGCCTGATCTACCGCGATCTGTTCGACCACATTTTTGTCACCCGCAAAGGCAGCGATCAAAATAGATCCTTTCACCGATTCTTCACCGACGCGTGCCAGCCGCATAACAGCTTCATCGACTTGCTCATCGGTCTCCGCAACTATCGCTATCGGAGTCCCGACCGGAATAAGCGTTCCCGCCCACGATGCGAACTGGCCGCCGAGGCCGATGTTGATCGAGTTCGGCACATGTCCGGCGCCGTACTGCGCGACCGGCCGAACGTCGATGACAACGCCGTCAAAGGTCGCGATCTGTTCGCTGTCAAACCGTTCCGGCTTTGGCAGATCAGCCAGATCGGCCGAACCTTTCAGGTTCTGCGAAGCGCTGACCGGAAAATATGCCGGAACTTCCGGCTGGTCCGAGGCTACCGCCTTGATGAAATCTTCCCGCGACATCGGACGAAGTGCGTAATTTGTCCGCCGCTGTTCGCCGAGCGTTGAGAACGTTTCAGACGAAAGCGATTTGCCGCACAAACTGCCCGCTCCGTGGGCAGGATAGACCAAAGTATCGTCCGGCAGCGGCAGAATTTTGTCGTGCAGCGAATCATAAAGCATCGAACCCATTTGTTCGGCCGTAAATCCTTTCGATCCGATCAGGTCCGGCCGCCCGACATCGCCAATGAACAGCGTGTCGCCCGTGAACATCTTCAGCGGTTCCGTCGGATCTTCATTATCCTTTGCCAGGATCGTTATCCCTTCGGGCGTGTGCCCGGGCGTCTCAAGAAATTTCAGGTTTATGTCGCCAAGTGAGAGCTCGTCGCCGTCCTTCACCTTGAGCGTTTCGAATTCGGTATTCGCACGCCGGCCGAATATGATCTTAGCTCCGGTCTTTTTTGCCAATTCGACGTGGCCGCTGACAAAATCGGCATGCGAATGGGTCTCGATGACATATTTGATCGTGTCTCCATTCGCTTCGGCCTCATTCAAATATTGCGTTACATCCCGCTGCGGATCGATGACCGCAGCCTCGCCACCCGAACTGATGTAGTAAGATGCGTGAGCCAGACATCCCAGATAGAACTGTTTGAATTTCATGACCGTCACTCCCTAAAATGTTCGACTTGCCCGATCGCGCAAGGCACAGTCGTCCGATCGCTACCAAGCCGCGGTTTTCAAATACATTGCAGCCCGCTGCTGTACCAATTAAGACGCCGGGGCCTTATTCCACGGCATTCTTGCAAGCACCATAGCCATTCCGCATGTGTCGGTTACGCCCGAAAAGGTCAACCCGGCACCGACAAATCCACTCAGCAGATAAAAATAAGGCGTCAGAAAATATCCGAGCACTACGCCCGTCAAAACTATCAACCCCGCCGCAAAACGTACTTGCCGTTCGAGCGACCATACCTTCGATCCGCCTTTCACGACCGGAAGGTTTGCACTTCCCCACGCCGCCATTCCGCCCTCGACAATATGGATGTCCGTAAATCCTTTCTTAGAAAGTTTCTCGGCGGCCTGTTTTGCTCTGCTGCCGGAGCGGCACATCAGATAGACCGGCTTCGCGTGATCGATCTCATCGGCGTGCTTTTCAAAATTTGACAGCGGCATAAGCTGCGCTTCGGCGATGCGTTCACTGTTGAATTCCGAAAATTCGCGGACGTCGATCACCTGACATTCGCCCCCACCGGCGAGCATCGCGTTTATCTCATGTACCGTTGCTTGCTTGATCATACTGCTTGCATTTGCTCCATTCGAAACATTATAATCCATTTATACATTAGTATATGCGTATGTAGTTATATTGTCAATATGCGAAAAGTAAAGAGCTGGAAAATGCCGGTCGAAGCGATCACTCATGTTGCGGCAAGATTTAAGGTGCTGTCTGAGCCGCTTCGCCTTCAGATCCTGCAAGAACTTGAGACCCAGAAATTAAGCGTCAGCGAACTCGCAAAAGCGGTCGGCTCAACCCAGCCGAACGTAAGCAAACATCTAAAGATCCTTCAGGACGAAAGGCTAATCGGCCGCCGAAAGGAAGGCAATATCGTCTATTATTCGATAACCGATCCGTCGGTCTTTGAACTTTGCAGCGTCGTCTGCGGCAGCCTAAAAGAAGAATTCGCCGAACGCAGCGCAATGTTCGCGTAAACGCGGTCAGACCTGAATTTGAAACCGTTCTGGCCCGCGGCGAATACTATTTCCTCTGATATTCGATAATGAACCGTCGCTGTTCGTCCTCTTCATCCCAAACGTCCTGGAAGCTCGTTTCAACCATGCCATTTTCGCCAAATCTTGACAGGTCCTCGCGCGACAGCGGCCACGGCACAACGCCGACCTCTTCGCCGTCTTCGCGCCCGCGTGTGACTACCACCAATCGGCCGCCAGGTGCGACAAACGCCGCTATCGAATCAATGACCTTCGGCCTCATTTCAAGCGGCAGCGGCTGGATGGTATAGATCTCAAGCACAAAGTCAAAACCACCTGCGGCAGCGGTTGGTTTCTCTTCCTCCCAAGTCCATTCTCGCGGCGGATCGAACAGATCGGCCGTTTCAAACCTGATGTCCGAATCGCCGTAAACTCTTTTCGCCCAGTCGATCGCCGTCGGCGACAAGTCGAACGCGGTCACCTTAAAACCAAGGTCGTTAAGATACTTTGCGTCATCGCCCAACCCGCAGCCGACGACCAATGCCGAACGCCCTCCGCCTTTTAAGCCCGTAGATTCCGCCCATTCGCGAAAGAACCGGTTGGGCTCCATATCCGCCCACGGAACCTTCCCGCTGTCGCCGGCCGCTTCCTTATACAACGCATCGAACCAGCCCAACGGTTCACCTTTTTCATTGAACTCCGCCGCCAGTTGGCGCGTTCTCGCCCGCCGTTCGTCGTATGTCAGCTTTTCGTCGTCTGTCATATTCGATATTTATTCAACAGGCGCATCGGCCGCATTCCACGCCGACCAGCCGCCGGCCATCGACCAAACGTTGGTATAGCCCATTTTTTGAAGGTTCACCGCCGACAATGCCGATCGGAACCCGCCGCCGCAATAAAGGATAAGCTCTTCGCCCTTGTCAGGATGCTTTGTGCGTATATCGCGTTCGATGATGCCGCGTCCCAGGTGTTCGGCATTGGCAGCATGGCCCGCCGCGTATTCGTTGTCCTCACGGACATCGATCAGCATCGCACCATTTTTCATACGTTCAAGCGTATCCGCGACCGAAACCTCATGTGTTTCTGCCTTAGCCTCGTCAACCAGCTTGAGAAACTCTTGTGAATGATCCATGTTTGTCATTCTATCCCAATTCAAGTCCTAAATCAGAACCGGAAGCGGCAGCGACCGGTCTCCTTTCTGTCTTGGCGATCAAGAAACTGGTCGCTGCCGCTTCCGGTTCTGACAAGAATGCAGGTTCACTAGCTTACGTTCGGACAAGATTCTATAATGATAGTTTCGTCTTAATCAGAATATAAATAGTCGAGGGATAAAGCATTGGCTGAACAATTTGACGTTACTATCATCGGATCAGGGCCGGGCGGCTATGTCGCGGCGGTTCGGGCTGGACAACTTGGGTTAAAAGTAGCTTTGGTCGAAAAGGAAAAAGACGCGCGGCTCGGCGGGACTTGCGGCTTGCGCGGCTGTATTCCGACAAAGGCTTTGTTGAACGCGGCACATCTTTATCAAAAGGCCGGCGAATTTGAGCATTTTGGGCTGAAGGTGAAAGGCCTTGAATACGATTGGACCGGCGTTCAAAAGTATAAGTCCGATGTCGTGGCGAAAAACAGCGCCGGCGTGACCTATTTGATGAAGAAGAACAAGGTCACGGTCTATAACGGCTTTGCGAAAATACTAGGCAAAGGCAAGGTCGAGGTCGCTTTGGCAGACGGCAAAAAGGAGACGATCGATACAAAGAACATCATCATCGCCACCGGCTCGGTCGTGCGGCCGATCCCGGGTTTTGAGACGGATGGAAAGCAGGTCGTTAACTCCGATCATATTCTCGAATTAACGACGGTGCCGAAATCGCTTGTTGTTATGGGCTCGGGTGCAGTCGGATCGGAATTCGCGAGCGTTTATCACCGCTTCGGAACCGATGTCACGCTTGTCGAATTGCTTGACAGAATTGTGCCGCTCGAGGACGCCGATGTTTCAAAAGAGCTTCAGCGCGCTTTTAAGAAACAAGGCATCAAGGTCGAGACCGGTTTGAAGCTCGACAAGATGGAAAAGAGCAAGAAAGGCGTTAAGGTTTCGGGCAAAAATGCCAAGGGCGACACGGTAACGCTTGAGGCCGAAATGCTGCTCGTCGCCGTCGGACGTATGGCATTTCTCGAAGGCCTCGGACTTGAGAACACGAAAGTGAAGGTCAGCGATCGTGGAACTGTCGAGGTCAACGAATTCTGCGAGACCGCCGAACCCGGCATTTATGCCATCGGCGACGTCATTCCGACCGCACAGCTCGCACACCTAGCTTCGAAAGAAGGCATCCTCGTCGTCGAAAAGATCGCCGGCAAAAAGGTAACGCCGATCAAGCAGAACCTTGTCCCGAACTGCACCTACTGCGACCCCGAAGTCGCAAGCGTCGGCCTGACGGAAGCAAAAGCAAAAGAAGCCGGCTATGACGTGAAGATCGGCAAATTCCCGTTCTCCGCGAGCGGCAAGGCCCGCATCCTCGGCGAGACCGACGGCTTTGTAAAGATCGTCGCAGATAAAAAATACGACGAGGTCCTCGGCGTCCACATAATCGGCCCGCACGCCACCGAACTATTAGCCGAAGCCTGCGTCGGCATGGCCCTCGAAACCACCGCCGACGAACTCGGCCGCATAATGCACGCCCACCCAACCGTCAGCGAATCCGTCATGGAAGCCGCCGAAGGCGTCCACGATCTGACGATTCATATGTAGCCGATGGCAAAGATTCAACTAGTTCTCGACACAAATGTTCTGGTTGCCGCCCTTCGTTCAAAGCTGGGGGCGGCAAGTCGTTTGTTGAAAAAGCTTCAAGCTGAGGATTGGCAAATTAACGTGTCCACGCCGCTGTTACTTGAATACGAAGCGGTTCTGAAACGGCCCGAGATGAGTGAATTTATCTCTCATGAACTAGCAGATGAGTTCGTCGACGGATTAACGACTATTGCGAAATGTCACGATGTGTTTTTTCTGTGGAGATTGTTGGTTCGTGATCCGAACGATGCGTTTGTTTTTGAATTGGCAGTACGAACGAATTCTGATTATCTGATCACATTCAATAAAAAGGATTTTCCGGCTGCGTCGGAATTTGGTGTAAAATTAGTTACGCCTAAAGAGTTTCTTGAGGCCATGGGAGAACGGAAATGACTACCGTAAGTACGCAAATGCCAGACTCGCTTTTCAACCAGGCAAAAGCGATCGCTGACCGAGAAAAGATTACGCTTGACGAACTAATTGCGCTTGCACTAGCCGGACAGATCGCCAGCTGGGAAGTCGGGCGACAATTCGAAGAACGAAAGAAACGTGGCAGTTGGAAACGCGCGCTCGAAATACTCGACAACGCCCCAGATGCCGAACCGATACCAGAAGACCGTCTGTAAGTCTAGGCTAATACAAGTGAGTGATCCGAAAAAACATATTGCTAAAAGAAAACGAACGGATAAGGCGTTCGCTAAAGATTACGATAAGCGTTTTGAGGATTTTAAGATCGGCGTGCTTCTGCGTCAGGCACGAGAAAGTTCGGGTATCACGCAAGAACAAGTCGGCGATCTCGCGAATAGAAAATCACTCCGAAGACATTCGTCTTTCTACGCTACGCAAGTACGCCGAGGCTCTTGGAAAAGAGATTCGTCTTGAAATTGCATAACCAAAAGCCAATGAAGGTCCAAGACCTGACGATTCATATATGAATTTGGAGTCTAGTTCTAACGATCGGTGGTCAGTATCGATCACCGACCCTTATTATTTGAATATGAATATCAATGAATCACCCGAAGTGTTTTGTTACGAGTCGAATTTCGCTGTGTTGAGGTTGCCCGGTCGGGCTTATCCCGGCGTTTTGATTCAAGGCGATTCGCTTATTGGTATTGTTGGCGAGTTGGAAGAAGCAATAGCTCATTTCGACAATGACCGTGAGGAGTCGTTGGGTTGTTTGAAAAACGCTCACGATGAGCTGATATGGCGATTAAGTGAATATAGGAAAGTCTGTGAGGCAAACGGCATAAGGTGACCAGATTAGAAACTTCATACCCCCGAAACAAGATAAAGATCCTCTTGCTTGAGAACATCGCCGACGCGGCCGTTCGGGAACTCGAAGCTGACGGCGATGCAAATTGTGAGCCGAGAAAGCGAGCTGAACCATGCGGAGCCTACAGAGGCCGCCGAAGGCGTCCTCAACTGGACGATTCATACGTAACAAGCCATCGCTAATCAAAAGAAGGGCGGCAGGTGCGCCCTTCGCATCGTTTGCGAGTCATTCAGGTCTCACCAGTGATCATTTGAACTCTTTCTGGAAATTGTTTCGCAATTCCTTTGGCGTAAATTTCAGCAAGTACTATTTGGGGCTACTTTTCTGCATCCTAAAGCCTTCTGTAACCTCATTTTTATGTGCTGCAAAGCCGGCTAGTACCTCGGCCTTTTCGCGCGAAGGAACCTTTGCCCAATCTGGGGTTCGAGCCAACTCCGCGGCAACTTCATCGAATTCTGCAGGCGAGATCTTTAGGTTGCGATGTGCGTTCTCGAGTCCCAAAGGGGTGCTGCCAGGTCTTGTTGCTGAGAATTTGAATGGCCCGCCAGTGACATCGCAGACCCACAGTGTCCGCTCGAACTTGAGGCCTGGGAGCCTGTTGAGGCTGTTTCGGCTCCAGTCCCTTAACTGTGGATTCTTTGAATTCTGGCCTACTACCGGATTCTTTATAAGCGCGTCGCTAAAATGATCTACTACTTGAGCGATCGCATACACGCCTCCAAGCCTCTCATAAAGGCTCTTTTCGGGATTAGTTTGCGCTGACGCCGCCACGGCGAACGATATTAGAACGATCGCTGGTGCGAGAGTTCTTACAAATAGAGTATGTTTGCATTTGATTTTGATTCTCATATTCTGATCTTGATTTTCCTTAATGTTTTACCGAAATGGCCGCTGATGTTGTGCAAACCACCGATTACTTGAATTTTTCCGGGAATTGTTTTGCTATCCCCTCAGTCAAAAGATCGGCGAGCATGATCATATGCCGCGTTGCCTCGTCGAAACCTCCGAAGGATTGCGAGTATTCGCCTTTGAGGATACTTACAGAGTAGGCGATGGTTTGCGTGATATGCATTTCCAAAGCAGCTTGGGTATCCTTTGCGTTCCAGTTTTTCGGGTTGGCAGATGCCAGAAAAAGGCCGATCGCCTTCGCGTTTGCGTACCAATCTTTTACGGCTTTGTCTAAAGCAGCTTTGTCGTTCTCTTTTGCCGCCTTTAACACGGGAACCGCAAGTGTTATGTGTTCAGTAAGAAGTTTCGCCAGCTGATCACCCGCCGCTTGGCCATAATAGGGAACAATTGCGGCTCCAATGTCTTTTTGATTTTGCAGCAAACGGTTCAGCTTAGCGTTTAGCCCTTTCGGGTCGTTGTAATATGCGTCAACGGTGATCAAGGTCCAATACATGTGCGAGTACCACAATTCGCGCATCGCTCTATCAAGTTCGAGCACTTTTGGCTTTTTCATCAGCGCTGACATTTCGGTTGTCATGTCTTTCTTCATCGAAGAATGATCCATCTTCTGAGCATTTATTGAACCTGCTGCAAGCAGTAACGTAAGCAGAATTACTATGTTTTTCATGTTCTCTCTCCTTTTTGGTTTTCGATCTTCTTCCGCAATTTGGAATCGAATTTCGAAACTATATAACAATTACTCTAATAAGTCAAGAAGTTTTTAGATTTATTATTTGAAAATACGAAAAAGATTGCTCACAAACGGTTTATGGACTTTGGACGGATTTATCCAGCCCACCAATATGAAGGCGAATAGCGTCGGGTACTCGACATTTTTGAAACGTTTAGGTTCGTCAAAGTGATTTCGGCCGTTTTTCACTTTCAATCCAAGGGAACAATCATTTCAGATACGCGAAAAGCGGTTTTTGAACCGATCGGACGATCGGAAAGATTGCAAAAATGTTATTGAAAACGGCCGTAAATGGCTGAGTGTTGATATAATCGTCACTTCATGGCGACAACTCAAACATCCTACCCTAAAGATAAGATCAGCATTCTCTTACTCGAGAACATTTCTGATTCAGCGGTCGATGAGTTGTGTTCGATGGGTTACTCGAACATAAAAAAGATCAACGGCGCGTTGAGCGACGGTGATCTCGTAAAGGCCGTAAAGGGCGTGCATCTCGTCGGTATTCGCTCGAAGACCCGCATTACGAAGAACGTGATCGAGGCGGCTGACAAGCTGTTGGCGGTCGGGTGTTTTTGTATTGGCGTCAATCAAGTTGATCTTGCGGCGGCGACGGAGAAAGGCGTTGCGGTATTTAATGCTCCGTATTCGAACACGCGTTCGGTTGCGGAGTTGATAATCGGGCTTTGCGTGATACTGATACGCAAGATCGCGGACAAGAACGCGGCGGCGCATCGCGGCGAGTGGTTGAAGGAGGCAAAGGGCAGTTTTGAATTGAGAGGTAAAACGCTCGGCATTATCGGCTACGGCAACATCGGCTCGCAGGTTTCGACGATGGCCGAGGCGATGGGAATGCAGGTGATCTATTACGACGCGGCGACGAAATTGCCGCTCGGCAACGCAAAACAGACTTCTGACTTAAAGGACCTGTTGAAACGATCGAACATCGTAACGCTGCACGTGCCGTCGGACGCGACGACGCGCAATATGATCGACGCCGAAGCGTTGAGGGCGATGCGGAAAGGAAGCATCCTCATCAACCACAGCCGCGGCGATGTGGTTGATCTGAACGCGTTGGCTAAGGCATTAAAGTACGGCAAACTTGCCGGAGCGGCGGTCGATGTTTTCCCGGAAGAACCAGAGAAGAACGGCGATCCGTTTTCATCGGTATTGCAGGGATTGCCAAATGTGATCCTTACGCCTCACATCGGGGGTTCGACCGAAGAGGCTCAGGCAAACATCGGCACCGACGTTACCTCAAAACTTATAAATTATCTCGAATTCGGCACAAGCGAAGGCTCGCACACCGTCCCGCCGGTCAATCTTCCGCCGCAGGCCGGGACGCATCGCATTCTGCACATACACGAAAACATTCCGGGCGTGCTGGGCGAGATAAACTCGCGTCTATCCGGCCACGGCATCAACATCCTCGGCCAATATCT
Organism: Acidobacteriota bacterium; assembly: GCA_020853255.1. The sequence goes on along the minus strand of JADYZI010000206.1, from coordinate 3,775 downwards.
AAAAACCAACGACGTCATCGGCTACGTCATCCTCGACATCGAATCAAAGCTGTCAAAAGAGGCGTTCGAGCTGATGAAAGGCGTTCCGGGAACGGTCAAGGTGAGGATGGTATATTAGTCAGAACCGGGAGCGGTAGCGACCGGCCTCTTGTCAGAACCCGGAGCGGTTGCGACCGGCCTCCTCGCCGGCCAACAGAAAGCCTATGTGGAATGACATGGACATACCGCTCGCTTACCTGATCACATTCAGAACGTATGGCACTTGGCTACACGGTGACACCCGTGGATCAGTGGACAGATCGAACAACATTTATGGATCCCCGCGGGTTGAGCATAACCCCGCAAGAAAAGAGTTTGAGAAGAGTTTTATGGATAGAAGCCCGGTTATCTTAAATTCACCTATGCGGAGGTGTGTAGAACTCGCAATTGACGAAACCTGTGAGCTGAGATCGTGGTGCAAGTTTGCAGCTAATGTTCGAACGAATCATGCACATTCCGTAATTTCGTCTAATCTTTTGAACGCGAACACAATACTGAGCGCATTAAAGGCAAACGCAACGCGGGTTATGCGAGAGAATGGCTGCTGGATATCTGACAACACGCCGTGGGTAAAGGGAGGAAGCACTCGATACCTTTGTAACAGCGAGAGCGTTCAGAATGCCGTAAACTACGTACTGTTTGGGCAGGGCGATGAGCTTCCAGATTTTTTGTGACCATTTGTAGCAGGAGTACAAAAAGAGGCCGGTCGCTAGTTATCCTGTGAGCTATTGTACCGGCAGCGCCAGAAGAGGCCGGTCGCTACTGCTCTCGGTTCTGACAAGAGTGTTATGAAAATCGTCATTCCAGGCGGGACAGGGCAGGTTGGCAATGTATTGGCGCGAGCCTTTCACGCGGACGGGCACGAGGTTGTCGTACTTGGCCGGTCGCCTGAGAAACAAATTTGGCGAACGGCAAAATGGGATGGCAAGACGCTTGGAGATTGGGCGAGCGAGATCGACGGTTCGGATGTTGTCATCAATCTAGCCGGCCGGAGCGTGAATTGCCGGTATAACGAAGAGAATCGCCGGCAGATGATGGATTCGCGGGTGGATTCGACGCGGGTCGTGCGTGAAGCAATTGCTCAAGCGGCAGATCCACCGAAGTTTTGGCTGCAGGCAAGCACGGCGACGATCTATGCTCATCGTTTCGATGCACCGAACGACGATGTGTCTGGAATCATCGGCGGCCGTGAAAATGATGCACCCGACGCCTGGAATTTCAGCATCGATGTTGCAATGGCCTGGGAAAAAGCGGCAAACGAGGCCGACACGCCGAAAACACGAAAGGTGCTGATGCGTTCGGCGATGACGATGAGCCCTGACCGCGGAGGCATCTTCGATGTTATGCTCGGCCTCGTCCGCAAAGGACTTGGCGGCACGGCTGCAAGCGGTAAACAATACATTTCATGGATACACGATCAGGATTTTGTCCGTTCGGTCTATTGGCTCATCGAACACGAAGAACTCTCCGGCCCGATCAATCTCTCATCGCCAAACCCGCTGCCGAACCGCGAATTTATGCGTATCTTCCGCGAGACTTCGGGAACACGATTTGGCCTGCCGGCGATGGAATGGCAACTGGCCATCGGAGCTTTCTTTATGCGAACCGAAACAGAACTAATACTAAAAAGCCGCCGCGTCGTGCCGAAACTGTTGACCGACTCAGGATTTAAATTTGAGTTCCCCGATTGGAACGACGCCTGCCGAAACCTATACTCACGTTGGCGAGAGTTGAACGGCTGACGGCAAATACGCGAGGCGGACGATTCAATTTATGTGATAAGTGGTAAGTTATAGGTGATACGTTTCACTTATAACTTATTCCCATCCCTTATTTCGGAGTTTCAACACTATGAAGTCGGCATTTGGCATTATTTTAATAACCATATTTTCCGCAGCCGCCTTTGCCCAATGGGTGAAGCAGCCGGTTGATACGAAAGCGTCGTTTCGCGGCCTGTCGGTCGTCAGCGAAAAGGTCGTTTGGGCGAGCGGGACGGGCGGAACCGTAGTAAAAACTACGGATGGCGGGAAGTCGTGGAAGGTGATGAGGGTACCCGGCGCCGATAAGCTCGACTTCCGCGACATCGAAGCGTTTGATGCGAACACGGCATATATTTTGAGTATCGGCAACGGAGTCTCGTCCCGAATTTATAAGACGACCGACGGCGGCATGACGTGGAAAGCGCAGTTCACGAATGCGAGCGAAAAGGCATTCTTTGACGCGATCGCGTGCTGGGACAGCAAGAACTGCATCGCGATGAGCGATCCGGTCGATGGGCATTATCTGTTGATCAATACTACGGACGGTGAGAATTGGCAGCCGATCGTAAGCAACAATCTTCCTGCTGCAAAAGACGGCGAAGCCGCGTTTGCCGCCAGCGGCACGTGTCTAATAACTCTAGGCAAAAGCAATGCATTTCTCGTTTCAGGCGGAACCGACGCTCATGTTTTTCGCTCGAACGACCGCGGGAAAACATGGACTTCGGCCACTGCGCCAATTGTTAAAGGCACCTCGGGAAGCGGCATTTTCTCGATAGCATTTCGCGACAAAACTAACGGCGTGATCGTCGGCGGCAATTATGAAAAGCCCAACGAAGCCGCGAATAGCCTTGCTTTCACCAGCGATGGAGGAAAGACATGGTCAGTCGCCGATGGACTTACCGGCTATCGATCAGGCGTCGCATACATAGACGACCACACGATCATCGCCGTCGGGACAAATGGGACTGAGAGCACGCGCGACGGTGGCAAGACATGGTCAAAGATCGGCGGCGAAGATCTGAACGCAGTCGCAGCCAAAGGCAAAAAAGCAGTTTGGGCCGTTGGGCCCCGCGGCGGCGTTTATAAACTGAAGTGACTTTCGCGTGGTACAACATCCTCGGCACGGCGGGCGTCGCGACGATCGTCATTACCTACATCCTGCTTCAAACCGAACGGCTCCGGAGTGATAGCCTGTATTACTCGCTCCTCAACGCCGTCGGCGCGATATTGATCTTGATCTCGTTATATTTCGAATTCAACTTTCCGTCTTTTGTTGTTGAATTTTTCTGGCTATTGATTAGTCTATTCGGTATCCGCAAGTATCTGAGGCAGAAACACGACCGGTAGCGAGTGTGCCTCTTGATCTTGGATTGCCGATTTTGGATTTTGGATTTGAAATCCGCTTTCGGAAATCCGCAATCCACAATCGAAACACACTCGCTACCGCTCGTGTTTCTGCCATTTTATGCAAAGTTTTACGAGTGTCCCATTCAAGACCGAAAGCGCACATGGCATAACGACCGTCAATGGGATCGCCAAATTTTCACCCGCGGGGATCGTTTTGGAATTTGAGTCGAAACTGTTTGGCATCATCGCCCGCGGAGTAAAAGAAGTTCGGCTTCCGCTGGACGAAATTCTTGACATTAAATTCCGAAAGGGCGTTTTCAAACGCGGTGCAAAAATAGAGATCCGGACACGAACATTCGCAAAGCTTGCCGAACTTCCAAACACCGACGGCAAGCTGACATTAAAACTCGTCCGCGACGATTTCGAACGCGCAAAGTCTGCGGTCGAGCAACTGCAAAAAGTGCTGGCCGACAAACTAGAATCGCTCCCGCCGCCGCAAACACCGGTCAGCCAGCTGTTCGAGGACGAGAGCGAAGAAGAAACAAAGCCACTCAGCTAAACACGCCGATATCAGCGCGCCGACATTCGAGGATCAGCTTTCGGCGTCAGTTTATACTCTTTCGGCGGTT
>JADYZI010000205.1 GCA_020853255.1 Acidobacteriota bacterium | reverse complement strand
GGATCGGCAGGTCAAGTTCGGTCGCGAGAATTGCGGCGCCATTTTTAAAGCTGTGCAGGCGCCCGTCGTAGGACCGCTCGCCTTCCGGGTATATGTTCAGCACCTTGCCGCGATCAAGGCCCACGGCCCCGGCTTTCATAGCCTTCATCAGCTGCGTGTCCGGGTCCACCGGAACTACATGCAGGAGCGAGCCCAAAAATCTCATAAACCGCGTTGAGAAAAAATGGCTCGCCCCGACGTGAAATGTGTTTCGGAAAATATCCATCGGGTAGAGCGAACAGACCACGAAAGGATCGAGAAAACTTTGGTGATTTGGACAGATGATAAAGGGCCGCTTCATGCCGCGGAGGTGTTCGATGCCCTTGACCTCGAGCCGCAGAAACAACCGGCAAAACAGGTTGAAGGTTTTGTACCCCGCAAAAACAAAGGTAAGAAAGGCGGGACGATTTTTGAGTGCTCGCCTAAGTTCCGGGATGTCGTCGTCCGCATTTTTAAGGATCGACTCCCAGGTTCTTTCATCGCCATGCGACTGTGCTTTGCGGGACTCGATCTGTTGATCCGATCTAGTCGCGGAGGTCGGCGTAGTTCCTATAGTTTCTAAAGATGGTTTGGCGGCGGCCGCAAGATCGATAAGTTCGCGAACGGTCAATGCGCGGGCGGCGTCTTCTGCTGAAAAGTCCACGCCAAGCTTCATTTCAAGAGCGGCGAACGTTTCGGCCCGCTCAAGCGAATCAAGACCGAGATCGATCTCGAGGTTCATATCCGGGTGAATGTCTGGGGCGTCTTTCGCATGAATGCGGATGATCGCATTAACAGCCGCTCCTACATCCGACGTCAGTGTCTCACTGTCAGCCGTTGTCAGTTCCCAGGTGCGATGAGGGCGGTCGGAACCGCCGATCTCGCCGGCCTCGATGGCGCGTTTCAACTCAAACCGTTTTATCTTTCGTGTTGCGGTGCGCGGAAGCGGTTCGATGCGGATAATATAATCACGCACACGCTGATACTCCGGCAGTTCTCGGCCAAGGTCATCCATCGTGTAGCGCACGGCTTCTTTGGCATTGGAAATATTGGCCTGTCGCAGATATTCAAGATCAGGCACGACCACGGCTGCAAGCTTTTCGGCCCCTTCTCGCTGCTCTGGATCTTTGATGCCGACGACGGCAAGTTCTTCGATGAACGGTGTTTTAAGATAGTGGGCCTCGAGGTCCTCGGGATGAACATTCTTGCCAGATGGAAGGACGATGACATCTTTTGCCCGGCCGACTATGTAAAGATTTGCGTCACGATCGATGCGTCCAAGATCGCCGGATCGAAACCACCCGTCGGCGGTGAATGCTTCGGCTGTCGCGGATGGATTCTTGTAATAGCCGCTGAAGACCACATTGCCGCGGATGAGTACCTCGCCGACTCCGTCTTTATCGGGCGAGTCGATCTTTATTTCGGTCCCGCGCATTGCTCTGCCAACGGAACCGACGCGGTTGTCTTCTTCGAACGTGGCCGTTGCGGCACCGCTGGTTTCGGTCAGGCCATAGCCTTGGACAATAGTGAATCCGAGCCGGTGAAGATCGACCGCGACCGCCGCGTCAAACCGCGAACCGGCGGAGACGGCAACGCGAAGAGCACCGCCGAAAGACTCATGCACCTCTTTGAAGAAGAGTTTGCCCATGTTCCGGCCAACTGCCCCGCGAAGCGATCCGTTAATGGCGAGCAGTGCGCGAAACAATGCTCGAACAACAGCCGGTTTGGCGGCAACCGCATCGAAGATCTTCTTGTGGAACATATACCACAAGCGCGGAACGGTCGTCAGGATCGTCGGCTTGAACTCTTTCATAGCGGTTCCGAGTTCCGCCGGTGAAAGCTCTTTTAAATATCCGACCTCACACCCGACAGTGGTTGCGACCCATAGATTTACGATCTGCAGATATGCGTGAAATAGAGGCAGAAGGCTCAGGATGCGCTCCATCCGTTCGAAGCGGAGGACTTCGTCGATGCCGGTCAGTTCCGCAATTATATTTCCGTGCGTGAGCGGCACGCCTTTTGGCGTTCCGGTGGTCCCGCTCGTATAGATCAGCAAAGCTATGTCGTCCGGGGCGGTCACTGGCCGGGCGGCGGCATATTCGGCAGGAAAAACGGATGGGGCCCAGTCATTGAAGTTTCCACGCTTCTCAACACCAGGCGTTTCCTCGGTCCGGCGGTCTGCTCCAGGCTTTGATCGTGTTGACCAGACGACGATCGGGACCGAGCGATCAAGTCGTTTTCCGATCTCGCCTGTGAATTTTGCTTCCAGGTCGGCCGAAATGAAGGCGAGCCTCGCCTCTGAGTTTTCCAGAAAGTTGGCAAGCGTTTCGACCTCGCCGTGAGGATCCATCGGCACGCAGACCGCGCCGCGATAAAGTATCGCCAGATAGGCAAGCGCCCAGCACGGATGGTTTTCTCCGATCAACGCAACACGGTCGCCTTTCTCAACGCCTGATTCGCCCAGCCGCCAGGCGATCGCACGAATGAACTGAAGACTTTCGCCAAACGTGTATATCTGCGAATCATCGCCGACCACACGCATTGCGATGCGGCTTGTGTTCGATTCAAACGTATCGATCAGCCGTGTTATGTAGGAATCTGCCATAAGCGGCCACGCCGGCCATCGCTAAAGCGAGATCTTCCAATTCGTTCCGAGAACATTGATCGAATTCGGACGCGAAAAGTTATCGCCCTGGTATAGATAATAGAATCTGACCGTTAACTTTTTACTGACCTTCTTTTCCAACCCGAACGAGAGACGATTCCGTGCAAATCGGCCCGAGACGGAATCGTAAAATGCCTCGTCTGTGACATAGACAGAAGAATCCTTGATAAAAGCATCCGGGAGTTTCCGTTTTATTGTTATCAACGGGCGGTAACGCCATGAATTTCGGCCCGGCTTGCTCCGCTGCTCAAATTGACTGCGGTGTGAAATGGCAACCGCCTCGATCGGAAATCGATAGTTTATCTTAACGCCAGCCCGGTACTCGTACCTAAATCGTCCGGCGGAATTTCGCACGGATACCGCCATAACAAACGGCGCCACAGAGATAGCCTTTGAGGCTTTATACGTAATGCCGGTGCTGAAGCGGGCACTATCGGCCTGCGAGATATTCTTGCCGAGCCAAAGCGTTCCGATCGCATTGAACGCGAATTTATCGTTCAGCGGGACTGACAGGTCGATGTCATTCCATGATTGCAGGTCCGTGTCGTCATGGTCCTGGGCGATAGCCGCGACCGACAAAACAGCGAGCAGCAGAGGCAGCAGTGCCGCCACATTCAACCAGCTTCTCTTGGCGACGGAAAGGTAAGGTACCATTCGTGCGATGAGCAATTTTCTATCTTCAGGCGAAATTTCTACAGTTGGGACGTGTCAGTGAAGTGTAACCAAAACGAGCCGCCAATGCCAACGTCACGCTTGGTCGCGCGGCACGCGGACCCTCAGGGCGGCTGGAACGATCTCGTAAACGGCAGGCAGGCGTCCCGGCAATTCGCCGTCGGTTTCAATATGGATGTCATCGCCCAAGCGGGCCGGAGCGATCTCGATCCGCCGTGCCAGCGTGCTCTTTACCTCGGCCAGGTCCAGGTGCGAACCATTGTAAAGCGTGTAGGCATTAAGCAATACCTTGGCTGTACGAATGTCGCCGATGTTCACGATATCGAGTTTCCCATCGTCCAGCTTCGCGTTCGGAGCTATCATCATGCCGCCGCCGAAATACCTGGCGTTTGCTACACAAAAGTTCACTGTTTGGAGTAGCTTTTCCTCGCCGCTGTCAATTCGCACTTTGACGGTGACCGCATCCAGCCCGACAACTTCTGTCAGCGTTGATAGCGCAAAATTTGCCCGGCCGCGAACACCGCCGAGCGGCAGCCAATCGAGCGCTTTGTTAGATTTGACTCGCTCAATGATCGAAGCCGCGAGGCCAAAGGATGAAACATTTAGAAAAAACCGCGTGACCGTTTCGCCCGAATGGCCTTGAAAAGTAACGCGGCCGGCGTCGATCCGCTTTGTCGTGCCGTCACGCAATGCCCGAGCGGCATCCCGCGGCAACTGGGGCATTCCAAGGCTTCGGCGAAAGTCGCCGCCCGTACCAGACGGAAGAACAGCAAGTTCGACATCTTTCCCGCTCTGAAGAATGCCATTGGCAACTTCATTGATCGTCCCGTCGCCGCCGCAGGCAATGATAAACTCGCGCCCCGCATCAGCCGCATTTCGCGCCAGGTTCACTCCGTCGCCCGCGGCTTTCGTGAACGCGACATTATACGCCCCAAAATGCGCACGAAGATCGCTGGCCGTTCCTGACCAGCTTTCTCTGGTCGAACCGCCCGCCGATCTTGGATTAACGATAATGAGGGGAAGCATCTGTTGAGGAAATTATGAAAGCGCGGCTTGGGCGTGTCAATGCG
>JADYZI010000204.1 GCA_020853255.1 Acidobacteriota bacterium | reverse complement strand
GCCCAGATCGCGGTCAAGTTGTTCGGCGACGATCTGGCTACACTACGTTCAAAGGCTGAGGAAATTCGCAATACGATCCAAACTGTCGAAGGGGCAACGGACGTTTCAGTTGAGCGACAGGTGCTGATCCCGCAGGTGCGATTTAATGTTGACCGCGTCAAGGCAGCGCAGTATGGACTGCAGCCGGGCGAGGTTACGCAGACATTGGAAACGGCATTGAACGGGCGAACCGTCTCGCAAGCCATTGATGGAGCTCGGCGATATGACGTCGTAGTCCGTTTTGACGAAGTATCTCGCAATAGTCTGGATGCTCTCCAAAATGTCACCATCGATACGCCACAGGGAACCCAAATTCCTATTTCGGCCGTTGCCGCCGTTGAGAATTTTCCGGGACCGAACCAGATCTTACGTGAGGACACGAAACGCCGAATTGTGATCGGAGCAAACGTAGCCGGACGCGATCTTGGCTCCGTGGTCAGTGATATTCAAAGCCGCGTCGCAACACAAGTTCAACTGCCGACCGGCTACTTCCTTGAATATGGAGGGCAGTTTCAGGCTTCGCAGGAGGCTAACAGAACTTTATCACTCCTTTCGATCTTCTCGCTTGTTGCGATCTTTTTTCTCCTGATAAAAGCCTTTGGCGACTGGCGGGTAGCCCTTCAGGTGATGATAAACATCCCCCTAGCGTTGATCGGAGCCGTCTGGGCCTTGCACCTCTCGGGCGGCGTATTTTCGATCGCGACAATGGTCGGATTCGTCTCTCTGGTTGGAATCACATCGCGAAACGGGATCATGATGATCTCGCATTACCTGCACTTGATGAAAGAGGAGGGCGAAGACTTTACCGAACACATGATTGTTAGGGGTTCATTGGAAAGGCTCGTTCCCGTCCTGATGACTGCTCTGACCGCGGGGCTCTCGTTAATACCCTTCATCCTTGCCGCCGACGCCCCGGGCAAAGAGATCCTGCATCCACTCGCAGTTGTCGTTTTAGGCGGCATCCTGACCTCGACTCTGCTCGACCAAATTGTTACGCCGGCGATCTTCTATAAATTCGGACGGCCGAGCGCCGAGCGAGTCATCGCGGAACGAGAAGGCTTAAGCGACAAAGACTTCGGCGAGAACACCGATCTTCCGCCGTTCGGGATGCGGACGCCCGATCTTAGTTAAAAGGAAATGGAAGATGGATAAGAAAATCAGACTAACACCTTTTACCTATTACTTGGCCAGAGGCCTTTTCTTCCTGGCTTTTCTCGCTCTGTTTGGAGCATGGTTAACGGAATTGACCGGCGGTTCGCTGCTCGGCTTGAGTCAGCAGCATTTATTCTACGACGCCATTGTCTTATCGCTGTTCGGTATCGGGATGTATCTTGACGGTTAAAGGACCTAGCGAAACATTGAATTTCTGTAAGACCTAAAATGAGGAGAAAAACTTATGACAAGAACAAATTTTAATAGATTGCTGATGGGCGCTTTGGCCGTCGTGATCGGTTCGGGCGCTGTCGCTATTAGCCTCAACGAGAGTGTTTCGGCACAAACCGACGAAGTAAAGGCCGTGACGGACGTTATGACACGCGAAGCGCTGGCCGTTGAACAAGGCGATCTCGCGGCACTCGATAAGATCTGGGCCAACAGCGAAGATGTCACCGTCTTCGAAAGCGGACACGCCAATTACGGTTGGAATGATTACCGCAACACCCATCTCGCTCCCGAACTAAAGGAATTCAAAAACACGAAATACTCGTTTTCGGATATGAAGGTAAAGGTCGATGGCAAGACCGCGTGGGCGACATTCAAATATAGTCTCGCGGCTGAGATGGGAACGAGAAAAGTAGAAAGCGGTGGCCTTGGCACGGCGGTGTTGGAAAAACGCGACGGCAAATGGCGTATCGTTCACTGGCACTCAAGCGCACCTCGCCGAGCCCCGGCTCCCGCGGCGTCTCCGACACCTAAGGCGTAGTTTGATTTTGCTCGACACTGTATAAGGACATGTTAGAAGGGAGTCCAGAAGTTTATACGGTCGATGAGCAAAAGGCGTCGGGTAGTGCCTATTGTGCCCGACGCCATTTTTTTTTCGGCCACATAGTAATGGAACTCGAAATACTCTGCCTTTCGTCTGGAGTTAATAACCGTTTGAATTTGAACTAGGAGGACTGAGAAATATGAAAGACATGAAGCATACGGAAAGCATGAAAAACATGAAAAGCATGTACGTGAACCTAGCGATCATGGCGGTTCTGTCGTTTATATCGATGTTCGTGTTCATGTACATGATGGTCGATTCTTTCGCCAACGTATATCCAAACATAAACCAGATTTACATGGCCGGGCTCATGACCGCTCCGATGATCGTGATCGAGATCTTTGTAATGTGGTCGATGTACAACAACAAAAAGGCCAATCTTGTCATCGCTGGTGTTAGCGTCCTGTTGCTAATTCTGTTTACGGCCTTTATCAGATATCAAACGTTAGTCGGGGATAAGCAATTTCTCAAATCGATGATACCGCACCACGCAGGAGCGATCCTCATGTGTGATAACCCTAATCTTCGAGACCAGGAGATCAAGGATTTGTGTAAATCGATAACGATCGACCAACAAAAGGAAATCGACTGGATGAAGAATAAACTCGACGAGTTGGAACGTAAACAGTGAGGAGTCGATCAAGCTAATGATGACTGCAACAGTTTTGGCAAAGCAATCAGATGTATCGCTTTACACGGTCAGGCACTATACGCGCATCGGGTTACTGAAGCCGGCCCGCAATATGCAAAACAACTACAAGGTTTACCAACCGTCTGATGCGGTGCGAGTTCGGTTCATTAAAGCCGCCGGTAATCTGGGATTCTCGCTCGCCGAGATCGCGGATATTTTGAAGGAGGCGAAAGAAGGGAACACGCCTTGTCCGATGGTCCGGGAAATTATCGTTCGCCGGATTGCGGAGAATCAAAGAAAGATCAGGGAGATGCAGAAACTCCAACGGAAAATGGAGAAAGCCCTTCAGGACTGGTCAAAGATGAAGAATTCGATGCCCACAGGTGATTCCGTTTGTCATTTGATCGAATCAGTAAGCGAGACTGACAAATAGGGCTTGACCTGACCCCTGCTGACAGGTTGTAGAATAATTCCTGTCGTTACTTTTAATGACAGGAGTGATAACAAAATGACGGAATACGAAACAACCACGGCTGAAACCTTCATCGACCCAATTTGCGGAATGCAGGTCAAACCGGCAAATGCCGCCGGGAGCCTTAACCAGGATGGAGAAACTTATTATTTCTGCTCGACAGCGTGTCTGCAGAAATTCATGGCTCCGAACGACGGTAGCCAGGCGAGCTGTTGCGGCAACTAGGGAAGTTTGAAAACCGCAGGGAGGGTTCATGACAGGAATTGTAAAAAAGAACGCAGCAGAGGGCGAGTTTATCGACCCGATATGCGGTATGACTGTTGATCCGGCGACAGCGGCTGGAAGTTTTAAGCATGAGGGAACGACCTATTATTTTTGCTCGAAAGGCTGTTTGCAGAAATTTATCGCGCAAACGCAGGCCGTCCCCGGGAGTGGTTTTGTCGGGATCGGACGGGAACAAAAAGAAACCGTTACGCATGGAGAGATGAACGCTACTCCCGAAGGAGAGTTTGTCGATCCGGTGTGTGGAATGACGGTCGAGCCCGAGACTTCGGCGGGAGAGTATGATTTTGAGGGCCAGACTTATTACTTCTGCTCGACCGGCTGCTTGAATAAGTTCAAACAAAATCCGACGAGCTTTCTCAAGGAGAAAAAAGAGGAAGTATTAGACGCGGAAAGCAAGGGTGTCGAGTACACCTGCCCGATGCATCCGGAAGTTGTGCAGATCGGTCCGGGAAGCTGTCCAAAATGCGGAATGGCGCTTGAGCCCAAGGTGATGACGCTCGACGACGCTCCTGACCCGGAGTATATCGATATGAAGCGGCGTTTTTGGATTTCCGCCGTCTTAACTCTTCCGGTTTTCGCTCTGGCGATGGCGGAAATGCTGCCGAACTTTCACGAGATAATCTCGCCGAACCTTTCTATTTGGATACAGTTCGCTCTTGCGACGCCGGTCGTGCTCTGGGGCGGTTTTCCTTTCTTCCAGCGTGGATGGGCTTCGGTCAAAAATGTCAGCCCGAATATGTTCACGCTGATCGCGATCGGAACAGGAGCGGCTTATCTCTTTAGCCTCTTCGCACTGTTCCTGCCTGATCTGTTCCCTGCGTCGATGCGTAATGTGCATACGGGCCTGATCGCCGCATATTTCGAAGCGGCGGCAGTGATCACGACGCTCGTTCTTCTCGGACAAGTTCTTGAGCTTCGAGCCAGAAGCCAAACCTCAAGCGCGATCAAGGCCCTTCTCGGACTTGCACCTGAAACCGCGATCGTTGTTTTCGACGACGGCACCGAGGCTGAGATTGCACTCAAGGATGTACAGATGGGTGCGAGATTGAGAGTTAAGGCGAACGAAAAAATCCCGACCGATGGAGCGATCCTGGAAGGCGATACTTCGGTCGATGAGTCGATGGTGACGGGCGAATCGATCCCGGTCGAAAAGACGGTCGGCGACACGGTCATCGGCGGAACGATCAATGGCAGACGCGGCTTTGTGATGAAAGCGGAAAAGGTCGGCAGCGACACGCTGCTCGCGCAAATCGTTCGGATGGTCGGCGAGGCCCAGCGCTCCCGAGCTCCTATCCAACGATTGGTAGATGTAGTATCAGCTTATTTTGTTCCCGCAGTTATCGTCGTTTCGATTGTCGCGTTCGCCGTCTGGATGATCTTCGGCAGTTTCGCCTACGCGATGGTCGCGGCGGTTTCGGTTCTGATCATTGCCTGCCCGTGTGCTTTGGGCCTGGCGACGCCGATGTCGATCATGGTCGGCACGGGACACGGAGCGCGGCACGGCGTATTGGTTAAGAAAGCCGAGGCATTGGAGATTCTGGAAAAGGTGAATTCAATAGTTGTTGATAAGACAGGCACTTTGACCGAGGGCAAGCCGCGTTTGCAAAGCACAATTACGAATTACGGATTACGAATTACGGAAAACGAACTATTGCGGCTCGCTGCCAGTCTGGAAAGATCGAGCGAGCATCCGCTTGCGGAAGCGATCATAAAAGGCGCCGAAGAGAAAAATATCGAATTGGCAAAGGTGGACGATTTTGAATCCATCACTGGTAAAGGAATCACGGGATCGATCGACGGGCAAAAAGTGTTACTGGGCAATGCGAAGCTGATGACGGACAACAATATTGATTTCCCGGCGGATGGAAAAGCCGATGAGCTTCGAGCCGAAGGGCAAACAGTAATGTTCGTAGCCGTTGACGGGAAACCCGCCGGACTGGTCGGCGTCGCGGACACGATCAAAGAGTCTGCGAAAGAAGCAATCGACGAACTGCATAGACAAAATATCGAAGTCGTCATGATGACGGGCGATAATGCAATTACGGCCGACGCAGTAGCCAAAAAGCTCGGCATCGACAAGGTTTTCGCCGACGTTTTGCCCGAACAAAAGGCGGAAAAGATCAAAGAGCTACAGGCGAGCGGCAAGATCGTCGCAATGGCCGGCGACGGCGTAAACGATGCTCCGGCGCTTGCTCAAGCCCAAGTCGGCATCGCAATGGGCACCGGAACCGACGTAGCAATGGAATCCGCTGATATAACGCTTTTGAAAGGCGATCTGCGCGGTATTTTACGGGCGAAAAAGCTGAGCGAAGCGACGATGAAAAATATACGTCAAAACTTGTTCTTCGCGTTCATCTACAATCTCGTCGGCGTCCCAATCGCTGCGGGAGTTCTATATCCCGTTTTCGGCTTGTTACTAAGTCCGATGATCGCGAGTGCAGCAATGACTTTTAGTTCTGTTTCGGTAATCGTCAATGCACTGCGGTTAAGAAATTTGAAATTGTGAGAGAAATGAACAACGAAAAGTACATACCGGCTTTGAGCTACGATTGGCTAACGGGCCTATATGATCCGGTAGTTGCTCTGACGACTCGCGAAGGCGCTTTCAAGAATGCGTTAGTTGATCAAGCCGGGATCGCCGATGGTCATCGCACTCTGGATTTAGGCTGTGGCACAGCGACGCTATCTATTTTGTTGAAACAGAAGCAGCCGAACGCTGTGATTGTCGGGATTGACGGTGACGCGAAGATCTTACAGATAGCAAAAAAGAAGGCACACAAGGCCGGCGTTGACATTACCTTCGACGAGGGAATGTCGTTTGATCTGCCTTACGAAGACGAATCCTTCGACCGGATTGTTTCCAGCCTTTTTTTTCATCACCTATCTCGGGAAAGCAAGTCGGAAACGCTGCGCGAAGTAAACCGCGTTCTTAAGCCCGATGGCGAGTTTCATGTCGCAGATTGGGGGCTGCCCACGAGTCGTTTAATGCGCGGGGCGTCATATCTGATTCAATTTCTGGACGGTTTTGAAACGACTGCAGATAATTTCAATGGCTTATTGCCCAAACTGATAACGGATGCCGGGTTTACATTCGTCGAGGAAACGGTTCATTTCAATAGCGTGTTCGGAACCATAAGATTGCACAAATGCCTAAGATAAAACTGGAGGACATATGAAAACAAAGATCATTTTTTTCGCAATGATGGTGGTTTTGACGACCCTGTCGGTCTTTGCACACGACCTTTTCTTAAAGCCAGCGAGCTTTTTTGTAAAGGTCAACGAGAAGATCTCTATCAGCGTGATGAACGGCACGTTTCAGGAAAGCGAGGGAGCGGTGGCGTTCGCGCGTTTGACGGATGTGAGCGTTGTTTCGCCTTCGGGCACGCGTTCGAATCCTGCCGAGGCGAATTTTACAAAAAATGAAACCACCGCATTTCTCAATGTTACGCCGACCGAGGCCGGAACCCACGTCGTCGGCCTTTCCACCTCGTGGCGCGAGAACGCACTCGCGGCAAAGGAATTCAATGAGTACCTGCCCGCCGAAGGCATCCCTGATATTCTGGAAAACCGAAAGCGCGACGGCGAACTCGACAAAGACGCCCGTTACCGTTATTCGAAATATGTCAAAACGATCTTTCAGGCGGGCAATAAACCGACAGACAGCTACAAAACCAACCTTGGATACGCCGTGGAGATGATCCCTCAGCAAAACCCCTACAAACTAAAAAAGGGAGCCACGCTTGACATCCTCTGTCTCAAGGATGGGAAGCCCCTTGTGGGCCAGATAGTAACGACCGGCTACGAGGCCGCGGGCAAAATGCTCGGCGAAACAAGCTCCCGCACCGACAAGGACGGCCTGCTCGGGATCAAACTGACCGGCGCCGGCAAATGGTACGCCAAATTTATCAATATGGTAAAGATCGACGACCCAAAACTGAATTACGAATCAAAATGGGCGACGCTGACATTTGAAATCAAGTAACGAGGAGATCGAAATGAAGAAACAAACAATTTTTACAATTAT
>JADYZI010000203.1 GCA_020853255.1 Acidobacteriota bacterium | reverse complement strand
TGCTTGTCACTTGGAGACCATCAGGATCGGTTAGGAGGAGCGGATTGTTGAGGACGTAGATGTAGCGGTTGAACGTCTGAGGGTTGGCGGATTTGCCGGAGGCGAGGAGCGGATCGACGGCGGTGAAGCGGCCGTAGGTGTTGGCGTACATACGGGCTTCGGCGAAGTCGAGCGAGGTCTCGGCGTCTTTTTGGTAGCCCGTAAAGCGTTGCCGAACGCCGTCTTGCCCGGTTTGCGAATACTTGCCCGCCACCGTCCGATGCACGCCATCCGCATAAAGCTCCTCACCAAACGGCAAAAAATCCCGCCTCGAAACAACATTCCCCAACGAATCCGTCAACACCCTCGGACTCCCAAGCATATCCGTCGCCGTGTAATTAGTCGTGGGCTGAGGTGAAAGCGGTGCAGTGGAATATTCCGCAATGAGCTTGCCTGAGGAATAAACAAAAACAGTGGTCTCCTGCAAAACGCCGTTCGTGTCGTAAACGAGTTTCTTCACTCTGCGGCCTTCGCCATCGTAGAAATACTCACCGACCTTGTTGCCGTTCGAATCCTTCACGACCGATTGCTTGTTGTCTCCGTTGAACGTAAACTGCCGCCCTTCGTGATCGCGGACGAGATTGCCGTTCAGATCATATTCGAACGTCGTCCCTGCCGTGACAAAGCGGTTCGTCAACTGATCGACCGCCGGTGTCGTGCTATTCGCGATCCCAAGTACATTCTGTGCCGTCGAAACGCGATTGCCAAAGCGGTCGTCGAAACTTTCCACAAATGAAAAGCTATACAAAAAGTCAAGGTTCGACCGCAGGCGAACTCGTGAAATAACCATGGGCGATTCCAAAGACACTAGTGCGCGGAAATCGAAAGGGATCTTTGAAGCTCAGTTAGTTTTTTCTGCATTTGGGTGTACTGGTAGTTTCCATTTATATCGTGCCCCACGATGAAATTGGCGAACTGGACGTCACCTTGGGCCGTCTTAAAACTACCGTGTTCAAACGCAAATACGAAGACGGTCTTGCCTCGCTCCTCATCGGAGATGTCACGTGAAGTCCTTTTGACACCGGTTGGGTCGAATGCAACGAGCACTTCGATTTCACGGCGAGCCCCCGTGCCATCAACGTAGAAAAACCTCGGTTGACCAGCAACCTCGCTCGCATTCGCAGTGACCCTCAAGACTCCGTTTTCAGGTACGTCAAAAACGTAACTGTCATCCTCCACTCTCGGACCCGAACCTGCTTCTTGTCCATAAAGTACTACGACACTTCCTTGGAAGCCCTCGGGCAATAGAAATATTACAGTCGACCGTTTCGTCGGAATTGAGCAACTGAAAAGAAGCAACACCATGCCGACGAGCGCGTGAAATTTAGTTTTTCCTTTTGATCTGGTCATGTTGTAATCCCTCAATGAGTCGTGGTTTGCATATATTTGAATTAGAGCCATGCGAATAATGCGCCGCTACTTAATCGTTTAGGACCTTAATCAGGTTCTTCATCGTCCTGCCGCGTCGGTTGCAGCGTAAATCGTTTATTCCAGTCGGCAATGGATATCAGGTGCCCATCATTTGGATCAACGACCCCTTGGAATACGCCTTTACTGACTAGAATTGTGAGATTGAAGTTAATCATAGGGTTGTTGCCGTTGCCAGCCAAGCGTCTCTCTGGCTCTGGTCCATTGCCATCCGGCGGCACCGGATAAACGCCAAGCATCACTCCATTGCCGCTTCCGTCGGTAACGAAGGCCTCAGCTGCAGGAAATCCGTCACCTGTCACACCGCCTGCAATATTCATCTCGACGCTCCCGCCGGCACGCTCATTGTACGTAGTTCTCCATGTAGGATGCATGTCAATATCCCAAGCGGGATTAAAATATTCACTATCTACGACGGCATCATCATTGCCCCACATATCGAACGAGTCAAAATTTTCCTGTGGAAACCAACCTGACCCGTTTACCCAGCACTCGGATTTTCCAGCGACATTTCTCCAACGGTCGTATGAGATTGGCCCCTCCAATGCACGCGTATAAACAGGTTTGAACGTTCTGCCGTCGTCTGTTGCTATAGCGGAAGACACGGCCGCCATTCGATAGCTTGAATTTGGACCCGTGAGGTCGGTAGAAAATGCTCGGTCCTTTCCGTCGCCCATAAACGCATTCGTTCCAAATCCACCAAACCAATCAAAAGGAGCAAACGTCCGAAAGTAAACAAAGAATGAAAACTCAGGGAAGGTTCCGGTCCGATCTACAAGGGTCAGCGGATTGTTGAGGACGTAGATGTACCGGTTGAAGGTCTGGGGGTTGGCGGATTTGCCGGAGGCCAGTAGCGGATCGACGGCGGTGAAGCGGCCGTAGGTGTTGGCGTACATACGGGCTTCGGCGAAGTCGAGCGAGGTCTCGGCATTCACCTAATCCGTGTTTCGCAGTGTCCAATCCGGCACTGTGAGTTCGGGCTTTTGCCCTCTGACCAGTGTTTCAAACTTGCCGTCACCGTCGCGGTCCACGAACGTGAAGAAGAAAATGGTGCCCGTTCCCTCGTCGGACTGAGTGGCATCGTCACGTTTAGTTCGCTGCGCAAAAATCACGTAAGCAAACACCTTTTCGTTTTTGGAAAATTGCCGGACGAATGAAAGCTTTAGTTTCCCAAAGTTCTTGCCGATCAAGTTAAACGGTTCCTCCGTAGATGTGTTTTCAAGAACGTAATTAACGGTTTCGACCTCAATGTTTTTCCCGGACGAATCTTTTAGCGTCTCTTTCGAGGCGGCAGAAGCCTTGGCGCCTTCAAGGCTGGGAAGACGCCAACCCTCAGCATTGATGCACACATCATCGCTTTGGCATGAGATACCCGGACTGGCACTCGGTTCCGGCTCTATCTTCCAGTTCCTTTGACCATTCGCTGCTGAGTTACCGCATGAAACAATTAGAGCCGACGAAACAAAGAGAAATGCCGCGAACACCGTGATGATCTTGAACATACTATTAGTCGTCGTCGTCGTGTAGTTCACCTAGCGGGTGTCTTCGGCATTACTGATAGATATCCGAAATTGGATCGACCTCATCGTCCGAGTCTTCTCATCATAAGAATATTTTAATACGACAATCTTGACCGCAAAGTGCTCGATCTCGAAAACTCTTGGTCGAAAAATGCCGAGATAGCCGCCATCTCTCCATTTTTTCTGTGTCTCGATGGGACAGAAAAAGTTTGCGGTACTGGGTAGATTGTCGACGAACCCCGGGCCTTCGTCGCTTAAGAGAGTAGGCTCAAGAAGGTACCCGTTGAGGCCGACATTTTCCGATAATTCGTTCAATTCTGCGGCCCAGCACTGCATATGCTCTCGTCCGAAGGTGGACAAACGGACCGTTGCCCATCGCATTCGGTACTTGACATTCTTTCCGGCGGCCTTGATGTCAAATTCATATTCATTCCGCGGATCATCCAGGAGGACGGATAGTTCTTGCTCTTCGATCCGCGTAATTCCTTGCTTCCATGAACGTACGACTACTGCACCCTTTTCGGGCGTCAGTTTCTCCTGGGCGAAGCCGGGGGCAGCTGCAAGCAGTAGTACAGTGAGCACAGCAAGTCGCATCGCCGGCAAGATCGAGCAATAAGCGTGATTTTTCTTGTTCACCCTACTTCTTCTCCTCCCTCTTGAACGGCGGCGTAAGCGAACCGCAAAATGATCGCTTGTGAGATACGATACCGAAGGCGTTTGCGATATTTGCGTCGAATATTCCGCGACCAACTTGCC
Source organism: Acidobacteriota bacterium (assembly GCA_020853255.1). Next base: position 3,340 of record JADYZI010000203.1, on the reverse strand, counting down.
GCTCGAATAGACAAACACGTTCGTTTCGCCCGTCGCTATCACTTCCTTTTTGACACGCTTGCCCTCGCCGTCGTAATAGTACTTCGCGATCACGACACCGTTCGCATCCCGCACTTCCGTCTGCTTGTTGTCGCCGTTAAAGACAAACGAGCGTACACCGCCCGTTACAGCGTCGATGTCCGAGATGACATTGCCATTCTTGTCATGTCACTAGCTGATCGGATGCTCTTCGGGTTTAATCAAGCCTTGCTGTCGCAGGATCGGTAGAATGTTCCGCTCTGTGAGTTCGACTGTCAGAAGAATCGAGCGTACCTTTTCAGCGTCGTGCGATTTTATTGCTGAGCGGTACGCGTCCATTTGGCCACTCACCCAGAGCCGTTCGTTGACCGTCATGCCCTTATATTTTTCATCCATATCAATTTTTCTATTTACTGGTTGAGAACTGAAAAGTCCGTAATTGTTACGTCTCTTGGATTAATCTTCAATTCAGGCAAGCCCCCAATATTTCCATCAAGAGGTTCGGCCGGGAAAGAGTCGATAATATTAGATAGCTTCACGTCCCCTTGAATCATGAAATCTGCCGAATTCATTGAACCGCTAGCGCCCCCAGACGGTAGGCCTGCCACGTTCCGAAAATCATTTACGGTCGCAGGATTCTTCGTAGTCCAAGAGAAACCTTGGGCTCTTGCGTCCGCGCCGAACGCGCGGTAAACCGTCAGCTCTTCTGGAATCGGTGACGTAGCGGCGGCGGCTCCTCCGAAGACACCAGCGCCGAAGCCTAATCCGGCGAGAAAGCCGATACTGCCTTGATGGCCGTAACTCGCTTCTCGTCGGTTATTATAAGAGAAGATATTTGGAACCGCCAGAGGATTCGTCCCTCGGAAATAGAAGATACCGATTCCGCCGTTTAGAATCGCTCCAGTCGCCGCATTCAAGGCCACAGAAGGCGAATTGCCTATACCTTTTGGAATTCCAATGGCCGCATCCCGCACCCCATCAGAGACACCATTCGCGAGTTCTCGAATTGCCTGGTTTTCGTAAGTTGCGGATTTCGTCACCGGAGTTTCCGGCGGAGGGGCGAACTTCGCTCCATCGACGCGATCGCCAACGGTCCAGCCGGTTGGCGTTACAGTCAAATGAAACCGAACTCCATTTCTCGTTGTTTCGGTATTGATCGTTTGCCTAACCCGCCTATAGCCCGCAAACGGTTTGCCGCTAAAAATCGCAAAGTTATTTCCTTTCCTATATACATTGCCGCTGGCAAAGGCGACCTGGAGACCATCAGGGTCCGTTAGAAGTAGCGGATTGTTTAAGACGTAAACGTACCGATTGAAGGTTTGGGGGTTGGCGGATTTGCCGGAGGCAAGCAGCGGATCGACGGCGGTGAAGCGGCCGTAGGTGTTGGCGTACATTCGAGCCTCGGCGAAATCGAGTGAGGTCTCGGCGTCCTTTTCGTAGCCCGTGAAACGTTGCCGCACGCCGTCCTGTCCGGTTTGCGAATACTTGCCCGCCACCGTCCGATGCACGCCGTCAGCATAAAGCTCCTCGCCGAACGGCAGGAAGTCGCGGCGTAAGGTGATCGGGCTGTTAGTCGACATATCACTAATAGACAGGGTTTAGCTATTTCGGGCTAGAGCGCCAGTCTAAGATTTCTCGCACAACGAGGTTAATGTTTCAGCGATGGCGAAATCTCTCGATATTCGGAGGCGATTCGGAGCGACTAAGACACTTCCGAATCTTGACTACGAAACTTCAGGCGGATGTGCTTAGCCCAAAACTCAAAGCTTGGACCTTCATAAAACTCCAAGAAAAAATATACGCGGTCAAGTTTATCTGCCTCAACCAGCCGCGCACCTTCTTCATATCGACCTCGATAAAAGGTGTCGAGAGTAAAGGCTTCTTTGCGCTCTTCCAAAGGTAGATCGATTCGAGTCAACTCAGCATTCTCACAAACAATACGTAGGCGGTTACTCGGGCGAGCCAGTTCACGGAATCCGAGGATCAGATTGCCACTCTCGTATTTTAGCGATAGACATTCATATTCGTTATGGAAATCATAGGAAACACCGTCGAATTCCCATTCAGCTAAATTTTTAAAAAGCTCTAGTTTGGTTCCGAGCATGCTAGTTCCTCCGTTGCAAATACCGTCTCACCAGCCTTATATCCTGCTGCGTCATCGGAATTGCCTCCTTCGATGCCCTGCTAATGCTCCGCTGCACCCCTCCGACGAAGTTCTTATTGTAGAGTTGCACATGTGGAGTGTCGACTCCGGCGTGCGAGCGGCCGGCAAGGTCATAGCGAATCTGTTGCGACGGGGTTCGAATAGTAACAGAATTTCGACCACCATTAAGTGGTATCAGGCTTTCAGCCTGTTCAGCAAGGCTAGGAAGCGATCTTGCGTACGAGGCCTCCGGCACAACCGACAAGGCTCTTGTGGCGGAAAAGGGAGCGGCGAATACACCAGGTGTCAAGAGTAGTCCGAACTCGACGCCAGAACTCCATCCGGCTTCTCGATCATTTCTCGGACGATATCGATCGATCCTCATCGGATTCGGCGTGAATCCATCGGGCATTATGCTCCCATTCCTATAAGCCCAAGCGGTACTGGTTGCAAGATTCAAAAGATCGATTCCCGTATTTTTTACACCCTGAGCGCTTCCGTTTCGGATATCATTCAGCCCTTGTTGATGGCCATTGAGGAGCGCCCGAATTGCAAGGCGTTCTGCGGTGATCTCGGTCCATCCGCTTGCCGTAATATGGTACTCGCCGGTGCTGCGGCCGTCGGCTCCCGACGACGTTGTGACAATATCTCCAGTGAATTGTGTCCAAGAATCATCGGGTGCCTCGTTGTTCCAAAACGTCTGGCTACTGCCGTCCTTATTAGTTATGGTCTTGGTATAGACCGAACCCGTCCAATCCCGCGGACACTGTCCAGTCGGGCATTGACCAGACGGATCGGTCGTAAGAACTGGACTATTCGAGATATAGAGATACCTGTTAAAGGTTTGTGGATTGGCGGATTTGCCGCTTGCCAATAAAGGATCGACCGCCGTAAATCTTCCAAGCTGGTTCGAGTACATTCGAGCCTCTGCGAAATCCAGGGAAGTTTCACTGTCTTTCTGGTAGCCGGTGAATTTTTGGCGGATGGTGTCGGAGGTGCCGTAGCCGAGCGAGGCGGTGCGTGAGCCGACGTTCTGCGTGATCTCTTCGCCAAAGGGGAGAAAGTCGCGGCGTGATGTGACCTGGCCGAGAGCGTTCGTGATCACACGTGGGCTTCCGAGATGATCGTTGCGCAGTCTAAATTCATTGACGCCACGAGTAAACAAACTTTCCCTTTTGG
>JADYZI010000202.1 GCA_020853255.1 Acidobacteriota bacterium | reverse complement strand
GCATTCTTGTTAAAGAGCGTATCGGAAAGACGCTCAAGATTAGAATCAAATATTGAGGGGGATAATCAATGCCCGAAATTATTTTCAAGATCGATACCGAAAATGGAAAGTGTGAGACTGAAATAAAGGGCTATCAAGGACCTGCCTGCGAGAAAACCGCGAAGCATCTACGACAAGTACTTGGTGACCCCGCAATTGAAATTCGGAAAAAGGAGTTCTTCTTAACTCCCCAGACGCGACAGAAATCAGAGCGAAAATGAAGAAAGAGATTACACTCGTGCTCGAACCAGATAATGGAAAATTGACCGCCGAAGTTTCTGGAATATCAAATGCGGAGATGGCGATGTTGCACGATGATCTGGGCGGTTCACATAACGTAAATTGCGGGAAACCGCTGCAAAAAGTTGTTTCTGAGCAGTCAGACTACCCCATTGATGCAACGTCAGCGGACGATAGCCAATCAATTTGGCTGTATCGGATCTATCACAATTCTGTCGTCGATGGCCCAGGGCGAAGAATCGTAATTCAAGTTGCCGGATGTTCAATTCGTTGTCCGGGTTGCTACGTTCCGGAAACGCACAACCGACAGAACGGACGATTAGTTCGGGTCCCGTCTATCGTCGAAGAAATCAAACAAAATATTAACGAACACGATGGTGTAACGATTTTGGGAGGCGAACCTTTCGACCAGCCGGGCCCGGTAGCAGAAATTGTTTACCAGCTGCGGCGTCTTGGGATTCATATCACCGTCTACTCCGGTAACACGATTGCGACATTGCTCAAACAAGGCAATGCCAACATTCACTACATACTCACCCATATCGATCTTCTTATTGATGGCCCGTTTATCCAGTCGCTTACTCGCAACGCCGGTGAGTACCGAGGTTCACAAAATCAGCGGCTTATCTTTGACCCACGACCGGACAACATTTCGAGCGTTCAGCAATGAGAACGGTTACCGTCTGGTCATGTTCATATCGGAATCCGATAGGAAATCGATCCACCAGACTAGACAACACAGACAATAATTTGAGACCATCGAGTCGTGAGAATCGTGACTTACATCTTTGTGGCGTATTTGCTTGTCCTTTCGGTGCAGCCGTGTAAGGACAGCCTATTGCCACGCGACAACCAAGGTCACCCGGTTCAGAAGGTTGCCCACTTAGACCCGCTTTCGCAGGATAGTGACAGTGATTCCAATGATGATTGTTCGCCGTTCTGTGTCTGCTCATGTTGCGGAAGCAACCCTGCGCAGACGATCGTCTACTCTGTGGCTGTGACCTTTCCCAAAAGCCTTGAGCAAGTGAGTTCCGATTTTTCTCACTATAAAGCCCCTTACGAATCCACCTGCTCCTTCTCGATTTGGCAACCGCCAAGAGTTTAACTAACAACCCATAACTGCGCTTTTTTGATTGGATAGTCGTGCCATTATTTGGCCGTTACTGTCTTGCGTTTTTGTTAGTTTTTGCTTTTGGAATTTATGCACAGAGTTCTTTTACTGTTAGCCCTGCTAACTGCGGCTGTCGCTGTATCGGGACAGACAAAGTTGGTCGATGCTACATACACGATCTATCACAGCCAAACTGACGGCGTTTCCATTTCGGAGATCGTCAAATTGGCATTCGAAACAAACAGCGAAATAAAGATCGCGCAACTTGAAGTCGATAGGGCGAAGGCTCGTCTGACGCAAGCCGGGCTTCGTCCAAATCCGACGCTTGAGGTCGAGCAAAGTTCTGGGCGACTACTTGGATCGCCGGGCGACTCGGAATTTAGCACCGGCATTTCTGTTCCGCTGGAACTGTTCGGTCAACGGAACCGCCGGATCGAACGTGCAAGAGCCGAGATAGTACTGAAAGAAGCGGAGATCGCCATCAGGCGGCGAGAGATCGTTTCCCGCATTGTTTCTGACTATGCTGACGCACTCTCTGCTTTTCGCGAGATCAAAATTCTTGACGATATAATTGATATCGATCTTCAGACGGTTAGGTTCGTGCAGATTCGCGTTAACGAGGGCGAAACCGCGCCGTTAGAGCTTAGCCTTTTACAAACTGAGGTTGAGCGATTGCGGGTACAGCGTCAGTTTGTCGAAGGGCGGCTCCAAACCGCGATCACGAAGCTAAAATACTTCGCCGGTGTGTCATACGAGCAACCGCTTCGCCTCCGCGAAGAACTTCCGACCGCCACTTTTCCATCATTACCGCCTTCGACCGAAGTTGCGATTGCCGTTGGCCTAAAAAGCAGACCCGAGATTCGAGTCGCCGAGCTTGAAGAACAATTGGGGAATGCGGGACTTAGGCTGATCCGCGCCGAGGCAAAACCTGAGTTTTCAGCTTTTACGAAGTTTTCTCTAAGCAGATCAACCATCGACTTGCCAACGGGATCGTTCCCGCAAGATCGCGACCGGAATCTATTGTTTGGGATAACGATTGGCTTGCCTGTGTTTGATCGCAAGCAGGGAGCAAAAGCCGAGGCCGCGATTGCAATACGGCAGGCTCAAGAACGTCGAACCTTCGCCGAGGGCGTCATTAAGAATGAGATAACTATCGCTTTTCAACAACTCGAAACGGCAAGAAAGGCACTCATCGCGCTTGAGACGAACGTCCTTCCCCGTTCGCGAGAAAACATCGAAACGATACGCCAGGTTTATCGGATCGGGGAGCTAAAGATCACCGATCTTTTGGTAGAGCAGAGGCGTTTGATCGACGCAAATCGCGACGTGACCGAAACATTAACAAAAAAATATAAAGCCGAAGCTGATCTCTATATCGCTCTCGGACTCACGTTTGACAACTAGAGGAAACGAATATGTCAGAAAATAAAATTTCAGAACAGAGCGAACATCACGCGGGTGACGAGGCAGAACTTGACCGTCTCGAATCAAATCTCGATCAAGGCGAACCGACCGACGCGGAACCCGTGTCGCGAAAGACCAATCCTGTATTGCCGTGGATCATTACGGTGGCGGTAGTCGGTCTTATCGCGATAATCGGAATTGCGTGGATCATTAACAAAAACTCCGCAAGCGGAGATAAAGCTACCGCCGAGGAACATAAGGAAGAGCCGGGACATTTTGAGGACGAGAAGGGCAAAGAAGTGAAACTCGATCCTGAAATGCTCACATCTGCCGGTATCGTAACAGAATCAGTAACCCAGCGACCTGCCATTGCCAGATTGATGGTAACGGGTGCTGTCGAGTTGAATCCTGAGACAACCGAAATGGCGACGGCACTGGTTGGCGGTCGGATCGAGAAAGTTTACTACGGAGTTGGTGACAATGTGCAAAAGGGAGCAGTGCTTGCCGTTATTTCGAGTCCGCAGCTTGCTCAAATGCACGGCAAAATGCACGAGGCTAAGACGAAATATGAACTGGCCCAACGCAACCTTTCACGTGTTCAGAAAGCTGAGAACCGCGTTGCAGTATTGCAAGCCAAGGCACGCCTGGATGAAGCCGACGCTACCTTGAAAAGGACAAAGCGGCTGATCGATCTCGGAGCAGGAGCCGGAAAAGATTTCATGACGGCCGAGACTGCTTACAGAACCGCCAAAGCGGATTTCGATTTTCAATCCAATATTGCTTTAAACAAAGAATTACAGGAAGCCCAAGCAGAGGTCGAAACAGCCAGGGTTGATCTCAAGCACATAGAGGATGAGTTGCGTTCGCTTGGCGTTCCTGTCGAATCGAACAAACCGGACGATCATCGTAGCGATACGTCGCTCGTTTCCTTGAGATCCCCACTTTCCGGTGTCGTCACCGAAAGAAAATTCAATGCCGGTGCAGGTATCGAGGCGGCAGTTCCGATCTTTTCTATTTCAAATCTCGGCACTGTCTATGTCATCGCAAATGTTCCTGAAGCGAACATGGCGAGGCTTCGGGTTGGTTCCGTTGCAGAGATCACATCGCCTGCTATCAGCACGGTCAGCGGACGCGTGTCATACATTGATCCGCAGTTGGACGAGACAACTAGAACCGGACGTGTTCGGCTTGAGGTTCCAAATGTCCAGGGTAAATTACAGGCTGGTATGTTCGCTGAGGTTGGGTTCTACACGGGAACAAATGAAGCTACGGGCGAGGAACTGGTTGTGCCTTCGGCCGCAGTTCAGCGAACGGGGGACAAAACCATAGTGTTTGTTCCGCGCGACGATGAACCGGGTGCATTTGAGGTCCGAGAGATCGAGGCCGGAGCCGATATCAACGGTTATACAAAAATCATCGAGGGTCTGAAACTCGGCGAAAAGGTTGTCACAAAAGGTAGCTTTACGCTAAAGACACAGCTTGAAAAGGGTGCGATGGGGGACGATCACTAAAAATATGATCAACGCATTAATAAGATTTTCCATTGCTCAAAAGCTGATCGTTCTTTTGCTCGTCGCGATCATGGCGGCGGCGGGAGCGTACAGCCTCATAAATTTACCGATCGATGCCGTGCCTGATGTCACTAACGTTCAGGTTCAGGTGCTAACGAACGCTCCAAGCTTAGCTCCGCTGGAGATCGAACGCCAGATCACCTTTCCGATCGAAGTTGCGATGTCGGGCATACCGGGCGTAGAAGAAATTCGTTCGGTTTCGAAGTTCGGCATATCGAACGTAACCATCGTTTTCGAAGAGTCGACCGATATCTATTTCGCGCGCCAGCTAATTCTCGAACGCATGGCGACCGCTCGCGAGAATATTCCGCCCAGCATCGGTTCGCCCGAGATGGGGCCTATAGCGACGGGCTTGGGTGAGATCTACCAGTACGAAGTTCGAGCGGAACCCGGAAGCAACTACACGGCAACCGATCTCAGGACGATTCACGACTGGAATATTCGGCGTCAGTTGATGGGCGTTCCTGGCGTGACCGAAGTTAATTCGCACGGCGGTTACGGCAAACAGTACGAAGTCCGACTGTCTCCAGAAAAGCTGCAATCGTATGGCTTAACGCTTGGCGATGTTCACGATGCGGTCATGGCAAATAATGGCACGGTCGGCGGAGGCTACATCGCGAAAGGAGCCGAGCAGTATTTGCTGCGTGGTGTCGGACTCGTCGAAAAGATGGATGACATCACGAATATCGTGGTCAAAACCGGCAAAGAAGGCGTTCCCGTTTTTGTGCGCGATCTCGGTGAGGTCGTCGAAGGTCAAAGCATTCGTCAAGGTGCGGTTTCCACAAATGGCGAGGGCGAGATCGTGTCTGGTATGGCGATCATGCTGAAAGGCGAGAACTCGCGAGTTGTGGCTGAAAGAGTCAAGGCAAAGATCG
>JADYZI010000201.1 GCA_020853255.1 Acidobacteriota bacterium | reverse complement strand
TCGCCCTGTATGAAGCTCAGCTAAAAAAGACGCCGGAGGATGCCCGCGTGCGGGTCCTGCTGGCCGGCAACTATGCATATCAAGGCCGTTTCGATGACGCGCAACGCGAGATCGACCTCGCAATGGCGCTCCGTCCCGACGATACGATGATCCTCTACAACATCGCGTGTACACTGTGCGAGATGGACAAACCAAAAGAGGCGATGCACACCTTGAAAAAGGCATGGGATGCCGGCTACAGAAATCCGGCATGGATACGCCAGGACCCCGATCTGGAAAAACTACACGGCAACGCTGAGTTCGAACAACTCTTTCCGCCGCAGCAACTTGCCGCCTCGGACGGTTCCGAATAGTTTGCTCACGCTGTTTTGTGAACATTCACCACCGCCATTCGGCCATCCACGCAGCGGAAACTTCCCGGGTACGTTCGAAGTCATCTGGATGCAGAAGCCCTCACGAGGTAAGCGCGGAAATAGATACGTTGTCCGTTTCGCTCTTACCTCGTGCGGGCCTCTGCACAACTACGATCCAACCAAATTTTTGTTTTGAATCAAAGCGCCTTAATATATTGTTAGTTACCGATCAATTGAAATCTCTCAGACATAACTACACACCAGAATGGCAGAAAAATCGAAGATCTATTACACATTGACGGATGAAGCTCCGTTTTTGGCGACGCATTCTTTTTTACCGATCGTAAAGGCGTTTACGAAGTCGGCGGATATTGAGATCGAGGTACCTGATATTTCCCTTGCGGGACGGATATTGGCAAACTTTCCCGAGTATTTGAGCGACGATCAGAAGATCGCGGATGAGCTTGCCGCGTTAGGCGAATTGGCAAAGCGGCCGGAAGCCAACATCATCAAGCTCCCGAATGTTTCGGCTTCGGTGCCGCAGTTGGAAGAGGCGATAGCCGAGCTGCAGAGGCAGGGCTTTGCGGTGCCGAATTATCCGGCGGAGCCGAAGACGGACGAAGAAAAAGCGATCAATAAAAAATACGCCCGCTGTTTGGGAAGTGCGGTAAATCCTGTGCTCCGCGAAGGAAACTCCGACCGCCGTGCGCCGAAGGCTGTAAAGAATTACGCCAAGGCAAATCCGCATACAATGGGCGCATGGAGTGCAGATTCGAAGACCTCGGTTGCTCATATGAGCGACGGCGACTTTTACGGTTCTGAAAATTCAATAACCGTCGAAACTGACGGGAAATTCAGGATCGTTTTTTATGGAAGCGACGGCGCTGAAAAAGTGTTGAAAGACCTTTCGCCGCTCAAGGCTGGCGAAGTAATTGATTCATCTGTGATGCATCTCGCAGAATTGAAAGAGTTTGTGCAGGACGCGATCAATGAAGCGAAGGAAAAGGATGTGCTGCTTTCCGCCCACCTGAAGGCGACGATGATGAAGGTTTCCGACCCGACAATTTTCGGGGCGATCGTCGAAACATATTTCAAGGACGTATTTGAAAAATATAAAGACACTTTCGACGAACTGGACATCAATCCGAACTTTGGATTAGCGACACTTTTCGAGAAGATCTCAGGCCATCCAAAGGAAGCGGAGATCAAGGCGGACATCGCAAAAACCATCGAAAACGGCCCGCGGCTGGCGATGGTGAATTCGGACAAAGGGATCACTAACTTCCACGTTTCGTCGGACGTCATTATCGACGCCTCGATGGCAGCACTGGTTCGCGGCGGCGGAAAGATGTGGAATGCCGGCGGCAGCGAGGAAGACACCGTTTGCATTATCCCCGATCGGACATATGCCGGTTTCTACGATGCGGTGATTCAGGACATGAAGAAGAACGGAGCGATCGACCCGCGAACTTTTGGGTCCGTTCCGAACGTCGGTTTGATGGCGCAGAAGGCCGAAGAATACGGTTCGCACGACAAGACTTTCCAAGTGTCGGGCGAAGGCACGGTGAAGGTCGAGGATGAAAACGGCAATGTTCTGCTGGAACAAGATGTTCAGTCCAGCGACATCTTCCGTATGTGCCAGACCAAAGACGCGCCGATCCAGGATTGGGTAAAACTCGCCGTAAACCGCGCAAGGCTGTCGGATACGACCGCCATTTTCTGGCTCGACAAAGGCCGGGCACATGACGCACAGATCATCAAAAAGGTCGAAAAATACCTTGCCGATCATGATACGGACGGTCTCGACATTCGAATTATGGATGTGTCCGACGCAATGACCGAAACGCTGAAACGCGCCCGCGAAGGCAAGGACACGATCTCGGTTTCCGGCAACGTTCTCCGCGATTATCTGACCGACCTGTTCCCCATCCTTGAACTCGGTACTTCCGCAAAAATGCTCTCGATCGGTCCGCTTATGAACGGCGGCGGCCTGTTTGAAACCGGCGCCGGAGGTTCGGCGCCAAAGCACGTCGAACAATTCCAAAAAGAAGGATACTTGCGTTGGGATTCGCTTGGCGAGTTTCTCGCATTGCAGGCAAGCTTCGAACACCTCGCCCAAATTCAAAGCAACAAAAAAGCGCAGGTTCTGGCCGATGCATTGGACGAAGCGAACGCGAAATTCCTGGCAAACGACAAATCGCCCGCAAGAAAGGTCGGCCAGATCGACAACCGAGGTTCGCATTTCTATCTGGCAATGTACTGGGCCGAAGCGTTGGCAAATCAAACCGTCGACACGGAAATTGCTGCAGAATTCGCACCCATTGCCAAAGCAATGCAGGAGAACGAAGCCAAGATCAACGAAGAACTGATCGTCGCCCAAGGCAACCCGCAAGACATCGGCGGCTACTATCATCCAAACACAGAAAAAACCTATACCGCCATGCGGCCTTCGGCTACGCTGAATTCGATAGTGGATGGCATTTAAGGTTCGCCTGAGAAGATGTCCATTTGAGACCGAGCTTAGTTCAACGGTCGCGGAAGGCCTACTCGCATGAAATATCGAGCGAACGCTTGCGACAAATGTTCACGGTAAGGCGGTAACATGCGTACGCGTTCGCCGGTAGCCTCGCTAAAGGCGATAACGAAATCTTTTGGAAGGGTGTATAGGGTACGAAAGTTGACCACCTGTTGCGAGAATGCGTGTCCCTCAAGTTCACATTTCTCGATCAGGTGCTGGGAAGGTCGCTGATCTCGACGAAGTTCCTTCATCGGCCCCTTTTCGCTCGGAGCATCGAAAATGGCGCATAGAAGCACTTGGTCGACCTTATCGTGGGCCAAATCGCACGATTGGCTCATTACGATCAGGTTGAAAGTTTGTACGTCAACTGGAGACTTGTCCTCGGTGTCACCAGCGATATCGATCAAAAGGGGCGTTAGTTCTTCTGTTGGAACCAAGACGGGACATTCAAGGAAAATGTCACCCTGTTGCAAATCGCTCCAGGCCGCAACGCCGTACCACGGATAATCGAAATTCGGAGGCGATGACTTATTCATCAAAGAGAACAGGATACTCTTCAGCGTCAAAGGCAGGAGCTAGGGCCTTACCGCGAAAACGTAAAGGAACTCTCAACCTGTACGTGTTGATAGGTTCGGTACTTATATCTTCATCCTCATCCGAAAAAGGAAAGTCATTGAATGTAGCAGACGCGAAATTAGCCCGCATGGCGGCAAGTAACGCATCGATATTCGCCACCGTCGAAGCGCTCGAGGGTTTGCCAACAATTACCGGCCGATCACGTTCACGAAGAAAGACTCCGGCCTGTGTTGTCGTGCGACTGAGGTCTATTGGCATATCGATCATAGTGGTTGCATCCTCTCTCGCTGCTTGTCCGTAATCGTCTTCTCGTACGCCTCTATTATTTTACGATGTCCAAGCTCGAGCTGTTCCGTAAGCTTCTTGAGATCGAGCGAAGGTGCCTTCTTGATATAAATAATGTTCAACACAACAGATAATTCGGAAGAATCTATATTTCGGGAACTCGAGACCTGAATGACATCTCCATTCTTATATGACTCTATTACGCTGCAATTGAAGTTCTTCTTAACCTCAGCATAGGAGATTTCCGGAGGAACCAGTTTCACAAACGTTTCCGGCGGCTCGGCCACGCTAAAGGGAATGTCGTTCACGTAGTGAAGAGCAATTTGCACCGCTCGTTTTGGCTTGGCGAGTTTCGCGTATTCTTTCCAGCCCTTCAGGATGTGCGGTCTGAACTTTTCCCAGCCTAAATACGGTGCCCTTCTATTCGCCGCAAACATCTCTGCGCTCGCTTGCCAAAGCTGATCTCGTTCGGGGTTCCAAGTCTGGATACGTCGACTTACGGGTATAACCTCGGGAGAAGCAACGCCGTCTTTCGTCTGAATATTTACCTGGAAGCCTTCCGCGACGTCTATAACTTGGGAGTATCCAGCCTTTTCCGCAGCCTTGGCGAAATTGATAAACGAACTCATCCCCCACTTCGAATCAGTCGGGAATTTCATTTCGAAGACGGCTTCGACAAGTGAAGGATGTTTGTATTTTGGTTTAGTCAAAGCGATACACTCGATTGCTACTATCTAAATCAATAAACTCACATCCTGCATTCAATTTATTGCAGTTAAATAAGTTATGCCACTAATTGTTAAAAATTACAAGCTTCCCGGATTCTTGGCTTGTAGAATCCGAGGGTTCACATGCGAAGTTCTGCGATATTTATCCCCAGAATTCTTTGCGACCCTGAAAACTGAAACGAAACTCCTCAAGAGGCCACGTCTATCTGTTGCGCAAGAGCAAGATCAACATCGGTCACGCCGTCCCTATCATGAGTGGTCGTCGCTATCTCGGCGTAGCCCCAGCCGAAGGTGATGTCGGGATGATGGTCGAGTTGTTCGGCGATGGCGCCTACCTTATTAACGAAAGCGAGGCTTTCGGCAAAGTTCTTGAATTTGAATCGGCGTTTTATAGTTTCGGCGTCAGGCACCCAGTTTGGCAGATCTTTCAGCCGCTCCGCGATTTCGTCCGGTGACAGTTTTCTTCGTTCCATCTTTTTTGGCCACTGCAATTGCTATATAATTACTCGTTTGAAAAGAATTATATACTTTTTGCCAACGCCCCGTAATGAATAGTAGTTCAACAAAAGCATTTTTCCTGATCATCGCACTCTTCGGCATGCTCGCTTGCTCACCCGGCGAGTCAAAGCCCGAATCGCCGATCGAGACTTTCAAGACCTACACCAAGGCGATCAAGAACAAGGACATCACGACGATGAAGCTGCTTCTTTCGAAAGATTCGATGAGAATGAATGAGATGGAGGCCAAATCACGCGGCATTCCGGTTGACGATGTGGTGAAAAACGAAACGCTTTTTTCCGAGAACCAGCGGACCGTCAAGATGCGCAATGAGAAGATAGACGGCGACAAGGCCACACTTGAGGTCGAAAACAGCTTTGGCGCATGGGAAACCGTTCCGTTCATAAAAGAAGACGGCGTTTGGAAGTTGGATAAAAAGGGCTACCAGCAACGCCTGATCGACGAGGTAAATCAGGGAGGCCAGCAGCTTGACGACATCATAAATCAGAGCCGTCAGCCGCAAACCGCCACACCAGAACAGCCTCAACCATAGATTTTCCTTAGCGGTCCTCAGTTTGTCCGTCGAGCGCGTTTCGTATTTCAAAAGGAGCAACAAGTGGCAACAGTCAACCCCTTCAGACCTGTTCGTCCGCCGGCCGATAAGGCGGCACAGATAGCGTGCGTACCTTATGACGTGGTTTCTGATGCTGAAGTGCGTGAGATTACGGCGGCAAATCCTGACAGCTTTCTTCGCGTAACGCGGCCTGAGGCCGAGTTTGGAACCGACGATCCGGCCAAGGCTTTTAGCGAAGCAAAAAAACTACTCGAAGGCTTTATCTCTCAGGGGTTGCTCAGGCAGGATCAGGAACCTGGGATTTTTGTTTACCGGCTTGCTGTCGACGGGCGGCAGCAGACGGGCATTGTCGCGTGCTGCTCGGTCGATGATTACGACAACGGCGTGATAAAGAAGCACGAGAAGACCCGGCCCGATAAGGTCCGTGACCGGACCGATCATATGCTGGCCCTGCGGGCGCAGACGGGTTTGATCTTCCTTGCCTTCAGGAACACGGACGAAATGCGCCGCCTTATCGAAGAAGCGACGGCGAACGGACCGATCTATGATTTTTCCGATCCGAAGGGTGTACGGCAAACGGTCTGGCGCGTGCCTGATGCTGGTGCGGTGTCTGAAGCATTTTCGCGAATACCCGAGTTGTATGTCGCGGACGGACACCATCGAGCGGAAAGTGCCTCGCTTGCGCGAAAGGAGCTTCGTGATGCAAACGCGAAGCATAACGGAACGGAAAGTTACAACTTTGTAATGGCAGGGATCTTCCCGTCCGAAGACCTGTCGATCATGGCATACAACCGCGTCGTAAAGGATCTTAACGGCTTGTCGGCGGAAGAGTTTTTGGCGAGGCTTCAGGGAAATTTTATTGTTTCAGAAAGCGGCGAAAGAACTCCTGAGGAACCGGGCCGCTTTGCGATGTATCTGGGCGGCAAATGGTATGGCCTGCGTTTCAATGTCAATTACATTCGCGAGCCCGACGTGTTGGAGCGGCTCGATGTTCAGATACTCCAGCACAATCTGCTGACGCCTATCCTCGGTATCGGCGATCCGCGTACCGACCCGCGAATAATTTTCGTCGGCGGCGGCCGCGGACTGGACGAACTGGAAGAATATGTTGATTCGGGCCGTGCGGCGGCCGCGTTCTCATTGTATCCGACGGCGATGGACGACCTTCTGGCCGTATCGGACATGGGCGAGGTAATGCCGCCGAAATCTACGTGGTTCGAACCAAAGCTAAAGGACGGGCTTTTCGTCCACTTGATCTGAATGGCGATCGAAGGCAAAGATCTGGCGGCGATCCGCCGCGACTATTCGCGACAGGAATTGAGCGAATCATCCGTCGCGGCAGACCCTTTCGTGCAGTTTGCTAACTGGATCGAAGAGTATCTGCATTCCGGCCCGCTCGAACCGAATGCGATGACGGTCTCGACCGCCGACAGCGATGGCCGCCCCGCCTCACG
>JADYZI010000200.1 GCA_020853255.1 Acidobacteriota bacterium | reverse complement strand
CATCGCCTTCTCCATCGCGATCTCCGGGTAATTTCTCATGACTCCTTTCTATAGCCATTTACCCTCAACCGCCGAAAGCGGACATCTCACCTGCTATTCTCGTAGGACATATGATGTGCTAACTACACGTCGGCAAATGTTTGCTTGATTGTAAACAGGTTTTAACATATACTACCAATGCCGGTTCTTCCACGGACCGGCGATTTTGTACCTTTTCTCACGCTATCCCCCACGCCAATTCAACATCTGATGATCGAGAAAAAACGGAAGCTCAATACCAGTCTGCTTATGCTGGTCCCGCCGGGGATCCTGGCGACGGGTTGGGCTTTGTACCATTTTCCGGTTGAGGAACTTGGCCCCGGCCTTTTGTTGTTGTCGGTGGTCACGGTATTTTTTGGCGCCTATCTTCGGATCCAGATCGCGCGAACCAATCTTCACCTCACTGTCTCAGATGCTTTGATCTTTCTTTCGCTCCTGGTTTACGGCGGCCCTGTGGCGGTACTGCTCTCGATGATCGAAGCAGGTTTGTCATCACTGAAATTAAGCCCCGCGAACAAGTCCCGTACGTTCACAAGCTGGCCGACGATTCTCACAAACATTCTTACCTCCGGTTTCTCGACCTTTGCGACCGCGTTTCTGATCGAAATAGTCTTTGGCCGGCCGCAGCAGGTGCTGGCTGATGGTGGAGGCACAACTCTCGTTTACCTTTTGGCCGTGATGGCGGTAACCCAGTTCACCTGCAATACCTTCCTTGCCTCGGCTTACGCGGCGATAAAGTCCGGCCGACGGCTTGTGGCGGTTTGGAATGAGTCCAGCTTCAACGCACTTGCGATGTTCTCGTCCGAAGCCGTAATGGCCGGCCTTGCAGCCAAGGCCCTCGAACGGATCGACATGGTTCAGTTCGCTCTGGCCGCCGGCTTTTTTGGCTTGATCTTTCTCGCTTTCAAACGGTATGCCGACGATGTACGCAGGACCGCGGACGACCTGGAAGAAACCAAAACTGCCCGGGCTGAAGATGCCGAGACTCACATTGCCGAATTAAGCCGGCTGGTCGAACAGCTTAAGAGTACGGCCGATGAACTTAGCGAAAGCCGTGAACAGTTTCGCCATGCTGCTTATCATGATGCGATAACGGCCCTTCCGAATCGGAATTATATTCTCAGCCTCATCGACCAACTGTTGAAAGAGAATGAGCTTTCATCCGGAGAAAAGTTTGCCGTCTTGCTGATCAATCTCAACCGGTTCCGCACTGTCAATGAAAGTCTCGGCTACCAGACCGGTGACCGCGTGATCAAGCATCTGGCAAAGCGGCTAAGGGAATTGTCATCGCTGGGCGAAACGGTCGGACATTTCGGGGCGGATAAATTTGTCATGGTCCTACCTTCGGTCACTAGCGAAGCGACCGCGATCGGGCGGGCGGAAGCGGTCGCAAATTGCATTTCTGAAGCCATTGTCTTTAAGGGCCGAACCCTTTACACAAGCGCAAGCATCGGGCTTGTCTTTCACAACCCAAATCACCTTAAGGGTGAAGAAGTCCTTCGTGATGCGGACATAGCCATGTATCACGCCAAGGACAACCGCCGGAGCTGGTCGGTTTTTGACCGGTCAATGCATGCCCGGGCCGTCACGCGTCAACAGATGGAAACGGACCTACGCTATGCCATAGTCTGCAACGAGTTCCAGGTGTTCTATCAGCCCATCGTTAACCTGAGCACGATGAAGCTTCATGGTTTTGAGGCCCTCTTGCGTTGGCAGCATCCACGGAAAGGCATGATCCAGCCTGGACAGTTCATTCCGCTCAGCGAAGATACCGGACTAATAATCCCAATGACGCTGCAAGCACTACGAAACGCCTGCGGCCAGGCCGTCGAATGGCAGCGGGCATATCCGGACCAGCAGTATCTTACGATGAGCGTGAACCTGTCAGGAAAACACTTCGCCGATCCGTTGCTGGTCGAGCAAGTTGAGAACATTCTCAAGGAAACAGCGATCGATCCGCAATGCGTAAAGCTAGAAATAACGGAAAGCTCAACAATGGAAGACGCCGAGAACGCTATCGGAAAACTGAATGAGCTAAAGAAAAGCGGCCTCCGGCTTAGCATTGATGATTTTGGTACCGGCTATTCGAGCCTCAGCTATCTTCAACGTTTGCCAGTGGATACGCTAAAGATCGACCGATCGTTCGTAAGCGCAATGGACGAGTCCGGCGAAAACGACGAGATCGTCCGGACGATCATGGCCCTGGCAGATGCCCTGAAGTTGGACGTCATCGCCGAGGGCGTCGAGAATGTACAGCAATTGGCCATCCTGCGCCGACTCGGCTGCCAATTCGGCCAGGGCTATCTGTTTGCGCCGCCGCTGCCTCTCGATGCTGTCGAGAAAATGTTCCGCGAAGGCACAAATTGGACCGATCTTGCCGGAGACGTCCCGCTTCCCCACGATACAGAGTCAAGAGAGCTTTCATCATTCAAATTTGCGAATTGATAGATCGCGGTGTTTGCTTCAAAAGGATAGATCGACGCGGCCGCGAAGTTCTCTAGGCGAAATGTTGTCCCGCTCGTTTGACCTTCGCCCCGCGCGGTCTATAATTGTCGCAATCTTTCCATTGAGGTGAACCGCGCAAATGTTAAAGAAAAAGCTCTCGTTATTCCTGTTGATATATGCATTCGTCGTCTCGGCAATTCCGGCCCAGACAAAGTTCAATTATCCAAAGCCGCGGAAAGTTGACCAGGTTGACAACTATCACGGCACAAAGGTAAGTGACCCGTACCGCTGGATGGAAGACGCACCGCTGAACGCCGATACACAGGCGTGGATCGAGAGCGAGAACCAACTGACCGATTCGTATTTTTCGTCGATCAACGCCGAACGGGAAGCGATCAAGGCCCGCCTAACCGAGCTTTGGAATTACGAACGCTATTCGGCGCCGTCAAAGGTTGCCAAAGGCTTCTATATCTATTCAAAGAACGACGGCCTGCAGAACCAGAGCGTACTTTACCGTGCGGCGTCGATCAGCGACCCGGGAAAGGTGTTCTTTGACCCGAATAAGCTTT
>JADYZI010000199.1 GCA_020853255.1 Acidobacteriota bacterium | reverse complement strand
CGACATTGACATCGGCGGGCGTCAGATCGGCAACCCGCACCTTTTCGTTTTTGAGAATTACCTGCGTTTGCCGCGGGCTGATCGAGCGGATGGAATCGGCGATCAGTTTGATATGTGTCGGCGTTGTGCCGCAGCATCCACCGACAAATTTTGCACCTGCCTGAACGAATCGTTTCGAAAAGGTCGCCATATACTCCGGCGATCCCATGTACAATTGCCGTCCCTGAACATCGCGCGGCAGGCCGGCGTTCGGTTGGGCGGAAAGCGGCTTGTTCGTGACGGCACGCATTTTCTCCAGTGCGGCCAGGACGTGCGTCGGGCCCATACCGCAATTTAGCCCGATCACATCCACACCTAGCTCATCAAGCCGGGCCGTAAAAGTTTCGGGTGATGTGCCAAAGGTGGTCTTCATATCCGCCTGGATCGTCATTTGAGCTATTACCGGCAGATCAGACACTTCACGAACAGCGCGGATCGCCTGTTCAATGACCGCAAGTTCCGAGAAGGTTTCCAGAATGAAAAGATCGACGCCGCCCTCGAGCAGTGCGACGGCCTGCTCCTTGAACATTTCCTTTGCTTCATCAAACGATGTCGGCCCAAACGGTTCGATCCGCAGGCCTAGCGGGCCTATGGCTCCGGCAACGTATGCGCGGTCGCCCGCCGCCTCGCGCGCGATCTTGGCCGCCGCCGCGTTTATTGCGTGAAGCTTGCCTTCGAGACCGTATGGCTGAAGCTTATACCGCGTTGCCCCGAACGTGTTCGTCTCTATCACATCCGCGCCCGCCCGGACATATTCTTCATGCACTTCGCGGACCAGGTCCGGCGATGTCAGGTTCAGCTCGTCGTAGCTGCGGTTTATATAAACACCTTTGTCGTAAAGACGCGTCCCGACCGCACCGTCAAAAACATAGACGCTGTCGGAGCTGAGTAATTCGCGGAAGTCTTTCATATAGATACAGCCGGCCGGTTGTCCGCCGCCTTCTGCCGGGCTGACAGCCCGTCATACAAAAAAGCCTCGCCAAAACAGCGAGACTTTTAAATACCGGTCTTTGATTTAGCTGTTTAGCGGTTTATTTAACGTGGTCGCAAGTTGCCCTTAACTCACCACAAAGCTTAATGATGATAATGCGACGTGCAGTATCCGCGTGTCAAGCATCGGGATGGTCATAGAATAAGAAGATATTATGTCAACCGAGCCTGTCAACAAAGCACTAAAGCAACCCTGATCCGCAAAGTTGTGGTATTTTGAGTCGCATGGAGTTCACACCATCAACGAAAAGTGCCGACTACGCTCAACGTCTCGATCGCTTTATGGCGGACCATATCTATCCGAATGAGGCCCGATACAACACCGAAATAGCCGATGGCGACCGGTGGCGACCGCTTGTGCTGATCGAAGAACTGAAAGCCGAGGCGAGGACGCAAGGTTTGTGGAACCTGTTCCTGCCGGATATTTCGGGCCTTTCGAACCTTGATTACGCACCGTTGGCCGAGGTGATGGGCCGCGTAACGTGGGCATCCGAGGTTTTTAATTGTTCGGCACCCGATACCGGCAATATGGAAGTGCTGCATCTTTACGGCACTGAAGAGCAAAAGAAGCTGTGGCTGGGGCCGCTGCTTGCCGGCGAGATACGTTCGTGCTTTGCCATGACCGAGCCCGATGTTGCATCAAGCGATGCCACGAATATCCGAGCGTCGATCGAGCCCGATGGCGATGACTTTATCCTGAACGGCCGCAAATGGTGGTCAACCGCAGCGGCTGACGCCCGGTGCAAACTGGCCATCTTTATGGGCAGATCGGACGGGACCGCGGCAAAGCACTTGCAGCAATCAATGGTCCTTGTGCCGATGGACGCGGACGGCGTAAAGGTTGAACGTACATTAAATGTATTTGGATTTGACGATGCACCGATCGGGCATGCGGAAATATCATTCAATAATGTCCGCGTGCGGAAAGAAAATATCCTGCTTGGCGAAGGCCGCGGGTTTGAGATCGCACAGGGAAGGCTGGGGCCGGGACGCGTGCATCATTGCATGCGGCTTATCGGTGCGGCGGAGCGATCGCTTGAGCTGATGTGCGAACGGGCGCGATCGCGCGTAGCGTTTGGCAAGCCTCTCGCCGGCCAGGGCGTCGTTCGCCAGTGGATAGCCGAAGCCCGCCTTGCCATCGATCAGGCACGGCTGCTTGTGCTCTTCGCCGCCTGGAAAATGGACACCGCCGGCAACCGTGCCGCCCGCAAAGAGATCGCGATGATCAAGGCAGTTGTCCCGCAAATGGCCCTGAAAATTATCGACCGCGCCATCCAGGTGCACGGCGGAGCCGGTGTTTCACAGGATTTTCCGCTCGCCCAATTCTGGATCTACGCCCGCTCCCTGCGGCTCGCCGATGGCCCGGACGAAGTGCATCTGGAATCGGTCGCGAAGATGGAACTAAGTCAGAACCGGGAGCGGTAGCGACTGGGCTCCGTATCTACTCGACTAAAGAACCCAGTCGCTCCCGCTCCCAGTTCTGACTTTTTCGGTCACTCTGACACATTTGATTTCACCCTTCGTTCAACATGACAAATAAGTGTTGACAAATGTTTTGCACTTGAGCTACCTTAATTGAGTACAGCCGCAATATGGTTGTATCCCTTCGCCACCCGATGCGAAATAGTTTTCTAAAAAACTACAACTCGACCGCTCTTTCCCTAAAAGGGAATTCGGCTTCTTAAAATGCGAAGCGGGCTTTTGGCCTGCGTTCAGTTCGGCCCGTCAGATCAAGATGTCCTGTCCCCAGAATCAGCAAGTTCAGTAAACGGTGGCAAATTATCTTTCCCGGCCCGAAACCCGCTTCGAACCTTTCTAGAAAAAAACACACATAGATCGATGTTGGCCCTACGCCGCCAACCTCTAAGGAGTGAGAAAAAATAATGCTGTTCGGTAAGAAGAAAAGCGTTGCCGGTTTAGACATCGGCTCCAGTTCGGTCAAGATGG
>JADYZI010000198.1 GCA_020853255.1 Acidobacteriota bacterium | reverse complement strand
TATATGGCAAAAGCATGCCGCCAGATGCCAATTCGCAGCTCCGCATCGAATACGGCAAGGTCAAAGGCTATGACGAAGACACGACGCTTGTACCGTTTAAGACAACCTTCTTCGGCCTTTACGACCGAAACATCAGCTTCGACAATGAAGTTCCGTTCAACCTTCCGCAGCGATTGCTTGACCGCCGCGACAAGATCGATCTTTCGACGCCGCTGAACTTCGTCTATACCGCCGACACCATCGGCGGCAACTCCGGCTCGCCGGTGATCAACCGCAATGGCGAGGTCGTCGGCCTGAACTTCGACAGTAATAACCAGAAGCTCTCGAACCGTTACTGGTATATAGACGAAGCCGAAGGCTCCCGTGCGGTCGGCGTCCACAGCGCCGGAATTATCGAGGCGTTGCGAAAAATATACGACGCTAACGAACTCGTGAACGAGCTTACAGGGAAGTAAACGAAAGCGGCCTCCTTTCCAAACACGAAAGGCGTCTGATCATAGAACTCCATCGTAACTATGACCGGGCGCCTTGCGTTCATTGAAGAGCTGAGAATTTATCCCCTCTGTCGCATGCTTCTCTGCTCCCAACCGTCCCCTGCTCGATCTGTGTGGGCTGTCCCGCTTGGGGCCCGCCTGTCCTTGAAGGCCCCTTTTTGTCGTTGGTTACCTGGAATGAGTAAACTCATGCCCCTACCTTGTCTCCCACGTTGCCTGCTGACTGAGTTTTTAGCTCTTCTTCGAGCTCTTTACAGTTGTGTGCTTCTGAGCGTGATGTCGCTTTTTCTTGACGGTCGGCTTCTTTGCCTTCTTTGCCTTCTTTGCCTTTTTGGTCTTAGTGTCGGCCTTCTTTGCCATTCGGGCCGAACGTGTCTTTCCCGGTTTCGTGTCGTGGACCGCGCCGAAGGTGTTGACGGAACCGATGGCGATCGCGGCAACCAACATCATTGACAGAAGTGAGATCTTGCCCAGCCAGTTGTTCAATAGTTTCATGTTTGTTCTCCTACGAATAATTACCCGCTTTCCGCGAGTTCAAAGGTAGATTACATGGGCAAAGATAAACAGAAGATTAACGTGGGAACAAAATTGAAAAAATATTTTCATCGTTATCCGAACGCGAAATGGAAAGCTCTGCGTTGTGGATCTCGGCGATCCATTTTGAGATCGCAAGACCTAGGCCTGCACCGCTGGTGATGGTTTCCGTTCTTCGGGAATAGGCCTTGTTGATCCTATAGAATCGTTCGAAGATAAGCCCTTGCTGATCCGCTGGTATCTCGGGGCCGGTATTGCGGACCTCGATCCGGTTTGCTTCAGCGGTTACATGGACGCGGCCGCCCGGGATGTTGTACTTGACGGCATTATCCAGCAGGTTGAGAAAAAGACGCCTCAGCAACGACTCATCACCGCGGATCCTTGTCGGCTCACATTCAAAGCTGAGTTGTACTTTCGCTTTTTCCGCAAGTGTCCGGATCGAGGTGACGCAATCTTCGATGACCTCATCAAGATGTACCTGGCCGAAGTTAACAGCGGCATCGCCGCCATCCGCCCGCGCGAGTGTGAACAGATCATCAACTATCTTTGTCAGCCGCTTACCCTCATCGTTGACGATCCGCAGCGATTCTTGATATTCGCCGACACTCCGATGATCGTTCTGCAAGGCGACCTCTGACTCGCCGCGGACGATGGCAAGCGGGGTCCTAAGTTCGTGCGACGCATCTGCGATAAAGCGCCGCTGGCGTTCGAACTCGCGGTCGAGCCGATCGAGCAATTGGTTGAACAAGATCGCAAGGTTTCCGATCTCATCATTCGGGTTCTTCACCGGCAATCGTTCGTGAAGATTTTCAGCACCTATTTGTTTCGCTCGTTCGCCCATCAAAGCGATCGGCCGCAGGCTCTGGCGTGCAAGAAAATAGCCGCCGAATCCGGCAAACAAAAGCATTATCGGCGCGCCGAGAAAGAAGATATTCCGTATGCGCCGTTGGGTGAGCTCCCGATCTTCGACGGAGAAGAAAACATATAGCCGAAAACTCTTGCCGCCCAATTGTATCGATCGCTCTAGAACGCTGAAAGTCTCGTTCGCTATGTCGATGCGGGCAAAATTGTTTTGATCCGGGGCGTTTCGGATAACGACCGACGGGTCTTGGTCAAGCGTCTTTCCGATCAACCTGCCCTGCTCATCAAACACGGCAAAACGGTAATCGCGAAAGTTGAACTCCGAAAGAACTTCGTTTATCAGGTTTTCGGGCGTTAACCGCGTGTGCTTATCATTGCGTGCCTGATTCAAAGCTGTGATCAGGTCATTTGCCATTTCGGAGACGTTTGTCCGCATCTCATCGCGAAGTGCGCGAACGATAAGCGTATATGTGACGGCCGCGAACGCCGTGAATACCAGGGCAAGAATGCAGATGTACCAAAGTGTAAGTTTTACTCGGATCGACCTAAGCATCCGTGAGAATATAGCCGGCGCCGCGTCGGGTATGGATCAGCTGAACATCAAAGCCTTCGTCCAATTTTCTCCGGAGCCTTTTGATATAGACCTCGATCAGATTGGAAAATGGATCGAAGCTTTCATTCCAAACATGCTCCGAGATCTCTTCGCGGCCAACCACCCTGCCCTGATTGATCGCGAGGAACTCGATCAAGGCGTATTCCTTTGTCGTGAGTTCGATCTGGGAACCGCTGCGTCGTACGGTCTGCGAAACCGTATCGATCTCGAGATCGGCTATTTGGATCGAAGGAGGCCTGATAAAGCTATGCCTTCGAAGCAGGGCACGAAGACGGGCAAGCAGTTCGCGAAACTCGAACGGCTTTGTCAAATAATCGTCGGCGCCGCCATCGAGGCCCGCGATTCGATCCTCGATCGCATCGCGGGCGGTCAGCATTAGTATTGGATTGCTGACGCCAGCCTGCCGAAGTTCGGAACATACTTCAAACCCGTTCTTCCTCGGCAGATTCACATCCAAAATGAAAATGTCGTATGGGTTGAGCGAGGCCATATAGGTCGCTTCTTCACCATCGTTCGCAATATCGACCGCGTACGAATTTTCTCGCAAACCTTTTCCGACAAAGCCCGCGATCCGGTGGTCATCTTCTATCAGCAATGCCCGCATACGTCGATTTTACGACATTTAAGATGAATGCGAGATAAATTCTGTTCCACGATTTCGTTCAGATCATTCTGTGCAATAAAATCTTGCCATGCACTATCACCTCATTGGAATTTGCGGTACGGCGATGGCCAGTTTGGCCGGAATGCTTCAGGTTGGCGGGCACAGGGTTACCGGGTCGGACCAGAATGTTTATCCGCCGATGTCAACGCAGCTTGAGGCGTTGGGAATTAAGATACTTAATGGCTACAAGGCAGAGAACGCGGACATCGGGGCGGATGTGACGGTTGTCGGCAATGCGATCAGCCGCGGAAACGCGGAGCTTGAAGAGGTGCTGAACCGGAAACTCATGTACCGGTCGCAGGCTGAGATAGTCAAAGAACAGTTTATTCGCGGCCGGCGTTCGCTGGTTGTTGCCGGAACGCATGGAAAAACTACGACGACGAGTATTGCCGCGTGGGTTTGCGAGGTCGGCGGGCTTGATCCTTCGTTTCTGGTCGGCGGCATCGTGCAGAATTTCGATGCGAGTTTCCGCGTCACGAAAAGCGATCATTTCGTTATCGAAGGCGACGAATACGACACGGCATATTTCGATAAAAAGCCGAAATTCATGCACTATCTGCCGGAGATCGCGATCGTCAACAATATCGAATTTGACCACGCCGACATCTATCGCGACCTGCAGGAGATAAAGTATCAGTTCTCGCGGCTGATGAACCTTGTTCCGGGAAACGGACGGCTGATCTGCGGCACCGATTCCCCTGTTGTTCAAGAGGTGCTTGCCGAAATGGACGGCAAGCTCTTCACGAATGTCGAAACTTTCGGGCTTAACGACGAGGCCAAATGGCAGGCACGCTACATTGATTTTTCGAGCGACACGACGCGGTTCACTGTCTTCAAGGACGGCCATTCATGGGCGGAATTCGAGACACGCCTGATCGGCGAATTCAACGTCCGCAACTGTCTTGCAGTCATAATTGCCGCTGATGCCTGGGGAATTCCAAGGGAAAAGATCCAGGAAGCTTTTCACACATTCAAATCGGTCAAACGCCGTGTTGAGATACGCGGCGAAGTGCGGGGCGTGACCATCATCGATGATTTTGCCCATCACCCGACCGCGGTCGAAGAAACTTTGAAAGCGTTGAGGATGAAATACGAAGGCCGCCGCCTGATCGCCGTATTCGAACCGCGTTCGTGGTCATCGCGGCTTGCCATTTTTCAAGAGCCGTACTCAAAGGCCTTTTCCTACGCGGACTATGTCATCATCGCCGGCGTTTACAACACTTCAAAAGCCAGTGAACTCGGCAAGGTGCTCGATGTCGATGAGCTTGTCAAAGACATTGAACTGCAAGGCAAGTCCGCAATGTCATTCCCGGATGCTGACGCCATCGTCGAACATCTCACGCCCGAAATGAAAGCAGGCGACGTCGTCGCCATCATGTCCAACGGCGGCTTCGGCGGCATTCACGATAAATTGTTAAGCGTATTGGACATCTGAGGCTCGTTGCCCCGATACTCCTGATGAACTTTCGCCCGAGCGCTTCCAGTTAAGAGAGGAACTAACTTATACTGTCCGCGAACATTGCACTTGGGCCACCATCCTAATTCACTTCAATATGCCTGAATATTTGAATCAACAGTTCGGTTTTGACGAAGTTAGATGGCGAACGACGCGAAAAACGAGTTACGACTCGCGGCATTCGTTTCAGGGAACTCCGCGCAAGCTGCTGCTGCAACGGGGAACGGTTTTGATCCGATTGATCGGGCTGCCGACCGGACAATATTTCGACGCGTTGTGGTGGATGTCTAAGCAGGCCTTTGATGAGCTGAAGAACGATGCTAACACCGCCGCGCACGGCGGCGGCAGGCTTCTAAGAAACTACATAGCTCAGTATCTTGCCCTTCCTTCGGGAAGTTATCAGTTATCGGTCGTTGAGATCGAACTGACCGCACCCGTGTATGCATGGGTCGGACAGACGTCACCTCTTTTCGGAAGGCCCGGCGGCATTCAGCAGGTTTACCTGCCGAATCTTGCGGACGGCGATCCGCGATTCAGCAGGTTTGCGAAACTAAATCATACTTACTGGCTTAAGTTCTAATGTCCGCACTCATTGGACGATCAGTTCGTACAGGGCCGTCATCTGTTTGAGCTGGGCCTGAGGATATTTTGAACTGAGCGATCGCAATTGCATTTCACCTTCTGCTTTTGTCGTACCGGCGTAGATGGCGATGAAGTTGCCGATGAGGACGTTTTCTTTTTTGGCGTCCCAACGGCCTGCGAATTCGTAATCGACGGCGCCCATGTTGGGGCATTGGTAGGCGGCGAAGACCTTGCGTTCGAGCTGCCTGGCCTGTTCGCGTTTGCGGTCGGCTTCGGCGGCCTCGATGAATTCGCCGCCGTCGCAGTCTTCGCCCATCGGATATGTTTTCATGATGACGGCGTAAAACGGTGCGGATTTGATTGCGGTATTGACGGGAAGTCTTGCCGGCATTTTGAAGGAGAGTTCCCATTCGTCAAAATGCTTCTGCTTGTGGTGACACGGTTTGGCTGGGTCAGGGCAGACGGCGTTGGCCTGCGGCGCCGGTTTAGGCGTGGCTTCAGGCTCGGCCAAGGCGTTGGCGACTACGTTTTCGCCAATGGGTGTTTCGGCAGCGGGGCCGTTTCGGGCCGTGGTTGCACCGAGTTTACAGCCAAGAGCTATTAGCAGAATGAGACTTAGAGTAAGAAGACGTTCTTTCATATATCGTTAACGCGTGGGAGAGAAAGAAATCATGTCACGAGCAGATAGTTAAATTTTGCCCGCGAATAACGTGAATCAACACAAATAAGAAAAGTATGATCATTCGTGTTCATTCGCGTAATTCGCGGGCAAAATCTTCAGAACCCGCCATTAACGCGGAGTTGCATTGGTTTCGTTTATCTTGCCGTTAAATTTTGCCAGTGCTACGACGATATCATCCATCATGCTCGTACGGTCGCGGCCGGTGGGCACGCCGTTGACTATGAATGAGACGACGAGCGGTTCACCGCCGGCAGTTGTAACATAACCGGAGAGCGCCGAAACCTGATCGATCGTGCCGGTCTTGCCGCGCATGTTATTTTGGGCGGCGGTTCCCTTGAACCGGTTGGCAAGCGTGCCGTCAACGCCGCCGATGGTGAGGCTGTCGCGCCACGCCTGGGAATACTTGCTCTCCTTTGCCATGTAGGTATAAAGCTGCACGACTGCCGACGGCGTGATCAGGTTATGGCGTGAGAGGCCGCTGCCGTCGTACTGAAGAATGCCGTCGGGGGCGATGCCGATACTGGATAAGAAACTTTTTACTTCGGCAAGCCCAAGATCGGCGCTCGATTCCTGCGGCATCGAGATAGCGGCCGCGCCGCGCGTTTGGCTGGACGCGCGCGATGGGGAGGTCGTTGCCGCTGGCTCAGGTGCGAACAGTCGCTTTCTTGCCTCTTCGCCCAACGTCCAGAGCAGCGTTTCGGTGTACATATTCTGGCTCGGTTTCATTGTCTTCGCGGCGATCAAGGCCAACGGCGGCGATTCAAGCTTTGCGATCTCAACCAGTGACGGCGCGGTCGCCGCGGAATTATCTGCGCGATATTGGCCCGTGACCTCAATGCCACGCTGCTCGAGCCGCATTTTCAACAGAGCGGCGAAAAGCTCCGCCGGCCGCGACACGCCGATCGAGTTCTGCGTGCCGCCATTCCCCACAGGCAGAGTGCCCGAAATGGTAAGCACGTTCTGCCCAAGTTCTTTTTCTATCCGCAGTGTTCGCGGTGTACCGGCCGGCGTAGTTGTACAGAGATTTTTTACGCGATAAACCGGATTGTACGGCGTGAGCTTTACATTGCACGAATAACCGACCGGGCCGGGCTTGACCTCAAGATCGACGGCGCTGTCGTTGATCGGCAGCGAACTCACCTCGGCACCGTAATACCATTGCAGATCGTCCCATTCCCAGCCGCCGGGGATCGCGTAGCCTTTGAAATACGAATCGTCACCGATGATCGAACCTTCGATGCGTTTGACGCCGGCGGCCATGATCTTGTCGATCAACTTGTCTATGCCTTGGTAATAAACCGCATCGACGCTTGATGCAGGAGTGCCGTTCTGAATACGTCCGGCCACAGCCAATTCCACCGCCGTTGGGAAAAAGGCCGTCGAGAGGGAAACGTCGCCGCGGCCATAGATGCGCAGATCACCTTTGATCGTACCGCTTACGTCCGGCATTGCGGGAGCGTAAACGCTTGTGGCAAAGCGGTAGTCCGGCGTCAATTTTTCAAGTGCTGTCGCCACCGTGAAATTCTTCATGTTCGAGGCGGGCATGAAATATTTCTCGGCGTTTTCCTCGAATACGACCTTGCCGGTGGCGAGCGAAACGATCTTGATGCCCACCTGCCCGCGGCGAAGTTCAGGCCGCTGAAGACGCGCCCGGATATCGGCCTGCAGATCGCTCAGGCTTCGTCCCGGCGATGCTGTCGGCTTCGCGGCCAGGTTGTCGGTGACCGTTACGGCCGGCCTGATAAATGGCGTAGGCGTTGCCGATTGTGGTATGGCCGGTATAACTGCGAACGCTAAGAATGCGAGCGATGCAGCCGCTAACCGCGAGCGAGAGATCAAGTAGTTACGCAAAATTTCCTCCTGAATGTGTGTCGGAGTCAGATCTGAATTCCTTCAATTTTGATGCGAAAAAGCAACGGCACGCAACCTTCCACTCGCGAACTGGCCACTTTTAACCGAATAAGAATGATCTCTTCAGTTAATCATGGCCAGTTCACTTGGAAAAGTTTCTGTTCGAGCTACCAGAGCACTGGCCGCAGTGTTGGGCCCATGACGTGCATTCCCGACAACACCTGCGGCCTTGAGGTTCGGCTTGAATCGTCCTGACGCACTTGATGGCCGGCGTACCAAACGACAATGTCCTGGCCAGTTGTCGATTCGCCGTTTACCCACGGAGCAAGATTTGCACCTGGATAAAGCGGGCCGTCGCTGTCATCAAGTTCACCGGGAGCGGCCGACGTGCCCTTAAAACGCATTATCCAGAAATCGCCGGCGCCGTAGGCGTCAAAAAGATTTCCGTCGTTGTCGGTAACTCTGCCGTCGTTGGAGCCGGGGACTAGTTGATATGCCTCGTCACCGTTCGCGTTCTGGATAAGCACGCTGCGGCTGGTCAACGGGCTTTTGAAGAACGCAGTCTCAGTCTCGATCGGTTTTCTATATTTTCGGCCGCGGTCGAGCATGAACACCTTGTTTTCAGGATTTACGATATCGAAATCAAATCGCCAGTAGGTGTGGTGTGTTCGCTGAATGCAGACGCATGGATCGGAAATAGATCCAAAGCCATAACGCGGGCGGATCGTTCCATCGGCTGCAAACCGCCATTCCATTGAATAACGGTACCAGCCGGCGCTCATTTCGCTGACAAGGACAACTTCCTGGCCGTTCCCGGTGTCCGCGGTATAGATGGCGACGCCGTGAAAATTCCCAGTATCGTTGCGGGTATTGACGATCGTTGTCGCTACTTGCCCGGGAGCAAGAATGCGGATGCCCGGTGCCGGGTTCTGCGCTCCTTCTTCCGGTGCATTGAAGTTATTTTCTTCGTACTGCCAATCGCGGTAAGGGCCGCAGCCGGTAACGTATTTGACGTTCAGGATCGGAACGTGGCCGCGTTTGAGCACCATTTTCCCTTTGTATTTGACATCGCGGACCTCCAGGCCCGACCGCTCAAAATTGCGGCCCGATGATGACGAAGGCCGCACGACCATCATTTCCCACAGCGGATTTCCGCCCGTGTCATTGACGGTCAGGGTTGCCTGTCCAGCCACGCCGTTACCGCTCGGCAACTGTCCGGCATCACCAACGCCGCACGATTCCGGCGCGGCGATCGACGTTGGCGGAGCTCCGTTGGCGTAGTTGACGACCTTGTTGTTCTTAAAACTGACACCGACGATCTTATACGCACCCGTCGCCGGATCGCCGACGCCGATATTGATAAGCCGTTCGCCGTCGATGATCGTTGTCGGCGGCATCGCCTGATAGTACGCTGCTTTTTTCGCATCGCGCAGGCCGCGGAATTGGGCATCCTGGTCCAGCACCTGGAAGGCCGCCAATATCTCCGATTCATTTAAGCCGGGAACCTCGTTCGTCCAATACGCCGTTATCGGATCCTTGCCGGCAAAATCACCGTCGGCGTACAGCGTCATATCGGTCGAGTAGTTGTAATAGATCACTCGGAAGCCTTTTGGCGGGCGAGGTGCCTGGGACTTTGTCTCGGTCGTATCGTAAACGTATTCAAAACCGACCTCGCGGTAGTTTGCTCCATTAAGCTCGCGGCGGACGACCTCGCTTGCTGCGGCACGCTGTCGAGCGGTGTCAACATCGATCTGTGTCGGGCCCCACGGGACGACCTTGATGTTCAATCGTTTCTGATCACGTC
>JADYZI010000197.1 GCA_020853255.1 Acidobacteriota bacterium | reverse complement strand
CAAAGAGTTTCGAGAATTCCTTATGTATCCATGCAGACGAGTCCGCCTTTAGGTCGCGGACAAAATAATCGATCCTGTGTTTTGACTTCAGGCTGACCGAGAGATGTGCATGGTCGTCGATTCCGCCGATTGCCAACGGCACGGCGTCCATGCCTTTGACGATGCCTCCAAGGTATGCATGCAGCCGTAGACGCCATTCATCAACAATGATCCGACGGCGTTCTTTCGTTGAGAAAACAATGTGAAATGTGGACGTGACGTGAGTTGAGGGCATGGTGATTCTTGCGACAGGTTCCTGCCGCGAAGCGGCCTAAAGAAAGTAGCCAGAGGTAAAACCTCTGGGTAACGGGTGATTGATTTTCCGCGTTGAAGACGCGGCCAGTTCCGTTTCGTCAACATTTCAGTCGGCGGCGGGCGGCTCCACCGCCCGGTTATTTTTCCGACTCTCTCCAGAAGCTTCGCATCTGGCTACTTTCTTCTTGCCGCTTTGCGGCGAACAAGGTTCATGCGGTAGTCCGCTCCTTCCAGCTTTGCGGACGCGACCCATCGTCGCGGCGTTCCATTGTGATGGCCTAGGATAATGGACAAACAGGATAACACAACGTGCTGGCAACGTAGTAGGTGAATGCTGCCATAGACGCATTGCTCGACGATTGATATAATTTTGAAGTGGCCATTCACCCGTGGCCGCAAACCAAACTACATTTTCGGCATCGGAATCAAGCTGCGAAATGCGGCCCGATGTTGGTGAACAGTTCGTCAGCTCGATTCGAACTGCAACTTTTATCAAGACGGAGACATAACTTCAATGAAAACAATTATCCGCACTTTCGCTGTCCTGGCATTTTTCTCTATCTCAATATCTGCACAAGGACTTTCAAAGATCGCAGACGACACATTCGCATACGTTAAGGCCGGCACTTTTGGCAAGCCGAAGGTTGCAAAGAACACGACCAAGCTTTCGATCGGCCAGGTACGCGTTCACTACAAACTCATTACCTCGCGGGCATCTGTGCAGAAGCGAAATGCAGCAGACGTGACCGTTTATCTCGACAGCGATCTGACCGAGCAGGACCTGCAGGGCCTGACCAACGAGTTTTATGAAACGTTGAAGCGGAAGATCGGCGCCGTGGGGATAGCATTAACTGATTGGAACGACATTGCGGCAACAGAATATTACCTTGAGCGCCAAAGCAAGAATCAGGACAAGAAACTAAAGGGCCATGACGGCGAAGCGGGCCAGGCATGGTATTCGCTCACCGCCTTTGACGGCCCGGTGCTGTTGAAATGGACGCCGTACGGCTCGACCGAGCTGATCGGTTTTGGACAGATCAAGGATATGTCAAAAACGAGCAAGGCGACCGGCGGCGATCTGACAACATTTGATGTCGTCGTCGATTTTGCTTCGATAATGCTGAATACTGAGATCAAGCAGGACAAAGGCAAGTTCTTCTACGGCGACCCGTATTTCCATGCCGATTACAGCATCGGCGGGATGATCAGTATTCCGCAAAGCTATGTTTATCTAAACGACACAAAGAATAATTTCGACCAGTATAAACTGGAATTGCCGGTCGCCGAGCGGATCGCATTTGCGGACAAACCATACAAGGACGAATCAAAGGCAGCGTTGAAAACACAGAATTTCTGGGGTGCGGAACGCCACGCATTTACTCCGCTGGTTATTCCCGCCAAAAAAGAACGTTACATGTTCGCGGCCCGAAAGTCGCTGGAACTGTATGCGGAGCTTTTTGCCGAAAAACTTAGGGTCCTGCACAGCGGAGCAAACCCATCAGATCAAAACACCGCGAACAGCACGCCGAAAGACAGCGGCAAAACTCTTGAGCAGGTAAACTCCGACGCAAAGAAGAACAACGAAACAACCGCAGTTACTACGGGTGAGATGACGGCTGCGGCCGAGGCGGCGGTGAGAAAAGGTGACTATAAACTCGCCGTCCAATACTACGGGGAGATCATTAAGAAGAATCCCGACGATCCCGCTCCCATCCTCAAAAGAAGTGCGATCAATATGGACTACTTGAGTGATTTTAAGGCGGTAATTAAGGATTGCGATATGGGAATAAAGATCGCACCGAACGAACCCGCATTCTATTACAATCGTGGAACCGCCCATGCACGGCTTCAAGACTGGAAAAAGGCGAAGAAGGATTTTGATGTGCACATATCGATGAATCCCAATTTTGCCGAGTCATACCTAAATCGAGGCATTGCAAATCTATACTTGAATGATCTAGACGCCGCGATGGCCGACTTTAATAAGGGCATACAGATCAATCCAAGAATTTCCAATCTGTATCGTGCGCGGGCCCTGGTGCACAAGGCCAAAGGCAATGCCGCCGCCGCCCAAGCAGATGAAATTACGGCTGCCCGGCTTGGAAATTAGTAGTTCAGTGCCGATGGCGACGCAGGTTCTGACAATAAGGCAGAAACACGACCGGTAGGGAGTGTGCCATCCAGTCGTGCGGCACACTCCCTACCGCTCGTGTTTCTGCCGTTTACGCTTGATTCCGCTCTTTCCACGTCTGCGGGTTCGAGCCGTCATCGCGGCGTTCCATTGTGATCGCACCGGGTGATGGGCACACAAGTGCGCAAAGGTTGCAGCCGACGCATTCGGCTTCGATCACACGCGGATAGCGGTGGCCGTTGGACTGGACGAATTCGAACGATTGATGAGCTCCGTCTTCGCAGGCGATGTAGCAGAGGTTGCAGCGGATGCAGTGTTCTTCGTTGACGTGGGCCTTGACGTCGTAGTTTAGGTCGAGGTTGCCCCAATCGGTCACGCGGCTGACTGACTTGCCGATAATGTCGTTTACCGACGCGAAGCCTTTCTCGTCGAGATAATTGTTCAGCCCGTCGATCATGTCCTCGACAATGCGGTAGCCGTAATGCATCACCGCTGTGCAGACCTGCACATTTCCCGCACCGAGCAGCATAAATTCGACCGCGTCGCGCCAGTTTGAGATGCCGCCGATACCGCTGATCGGGATATTGAATTCCGCATCACGTGCAAGCTCGCTGACCATATTCAACGCGATCGGCTTTACCGCCGTTCCGCAATAGCCGCCGTGGGCCGCCATGCCGTTTACGTTCGGGTACGGGACCATCGTATCGACATCGACACCCATAATTGAGTTGATCGTATTGATCAACGAAACCGCGTCGGCTCCGCCATTCTGTGCGGCTTTTCCGGGCGGAAGAATGTGCGTGACGTTCGGCGTGAGTTTGACGATCACGGGAATTTCAGCGACCTCTTTTACCCACTCCGTGACCATGCAAGTGTATTCGGGCACCTGCCCCATCGCGGCGCCCATTCCGCGTTCGCTCATGCCGTGCGGGCAGCCGAAATTCAGCTCAAACCCGTCACAGCCCGTGTCCTGCGTCCGTTTGGTTATCTCTTGCCAGGCCTCTTTTTTCGATTCGACCATCAGGGACGCGATCACGGCGTGGCCCGGATATTTCTTCTTGCACGCGGTTATCTCTTTGAGATTGACTTCAAGCGGCCGGTCAGTGATCAGCTCGATATTGTTCAACCCGATCAGCCGCAACGCGCCCTGGTCCAATCCCGCCAGCCGCGACGAAACATTCACGATCGGCTCGCCCAACGTCTTCCAAACCGCCCCGCCCCAACCGGCGTCAAAAGCACGCTCGATCATCGACCCCATATTCGTCGGCGGCGCGGATGCAAGCCAAAAAGGATTGGGTGATTTTATTCCAGCGAAATTTGAAGTTAGATCTGCCATAGTTTCGAGTTACTCTCCAATCGCATTTAAGAACTCGACAGGGGTAACAATGCTAAACTTAAACTTCTTTTTGTCCGACTCCGAAATTTGCAGAAGGTCTTTGTCCAAGGTCACAAGGAACTGCGTCTTCCCCGCAAGTGCCGTTGCGAGCATCACATTGTCATCAACATCGCGGCTCTCCGTTGGAATCTTGCCAAGCGACAACTTGGAGACTATTCCAAAAGTTTCGAGAACCTCTTCAAACCTTTCAATTCGCTTTTCGCCTATCCCAACTCTTTCGAGAATTTCGAGGTATTCGGCGATGATCTCTCCGCTCACGATCAGTTGCAGCCTTCTTTGATTACGCCACAAACGAATGATCTTGGAGACTGCAGATTTTGGATCTTGGCTCAAATAAAACGCAATCAAAACATTGGTATCAAAAACGACGGCGATTCGTCCTTTACGAGGCGGCACGCTGTTTCTTCTCCAAGCGATGTTGCTTTACTAGTTCAACGGCGTCAGTCTCAGTATAACCACTCTTCTGAGCATCTTTGCTTATTTCGTCGTCAAGGCGTTCGTGTTCCCAGATTTCGACCTGCTCCTTGATCAGGTCAAGCATCAATTTAACGGGATTTCGCCGTCGCTTCTTAGCCTCAGTCTCAAACTGTTTCCAAACCGGCGAATCATTTATGGTATTTGTCGTCATAACAATTTCATTTTATTTCTTTTTCCAAATACCCGCAAAAATATTTTAGAAATGCCGGGCAGAATTGCACCCCTAAATACAAAACGCCCGAATGATTTGAGACGGAGCGGCCCGATGCTCATGGATTTCAGATCTTGGAAGTAACCGCTGGCGCTGATTCATCTGAACGTTTTCAAAGCTAATTTTTGTAGGTCGAAGCGGCAGCGTACTTTCAAAACGCCGCCGCTTCGAGGTTTGAGTGAACTGGGCGGATTATTTGTCCTTAAATTCAGAGGGATTGTCCTTAACTAACTTGTCGCCTTTTGCCGCGATCCCGTTGGCCTCTTCGACGAGGGCAGCGGATTTTGTGTTGTAATCAGCGATCGAGGCATCCATTTTCTCGACGTCCGTTTCGGCAACAAAGCCTTTAACAAAGGTCTGCATCAATTTCTGGGCCTACGTCCACTAAGCCCAAATTCTTCAATACCTTGGACAAAACAAGCCACTATATGGTGCGATAGAGAATCTAACTTAACCGCTAGCTTTTTGCAACGCCAAACCGAGAATATTTCGGCCCAACACCTAATTGTTAACCAGCTTCCAATTCTTGTAAAAAACGCCGTTTATTCCCTTGAAAACACCCCGGATCACGCTCACCGCAAAGTCAAAAACGAACGGCAGATGTGACGGGCGGATGATATCGACAAAAAGCACCAGCCGCGGGTCGTCGGTTTCGTTGAATGACTGGTGGAGCAGCGTGTCGTCAAAGATGAAAAGCTTGTTCTCGCGCCAGTGGTGTTCGACCGGGCCGACCTTGATATACGCTTGTTCGCCGACGTTTTCGTTCAGACAATATAACACACGCAGCGACGGCCGAAACGGGCCAAAATGGCGCGAGGTGCTCTCACGTTCGCGGAAAACGGAGACGCCGATGGTGCGCACAAATTTGTATTCATTATGGAATTCGGGAATGTCTATCGCGGCGTCAACATTCTTGCCGTACCATTTGAAAAAATACATCGCCCGTCTCATGCCCTCGGTCTTTTTGTCCACCAGATCTGCGACGCCAAGTTCGTCGGCCTTTTTCAATAAAGAGCCGAGCTCTTCCTGATAATCACGCGGCAGATCGCAAAGTTGATAAACGCCTTTGTTGATGTGCGGCAGCGAAAGAATATCCATCAAAATATTGATCGGTGAAGCCAGCCACGTGCCGACGCCATTCCGCATAAAATACTGCCTGACAACGCCGGTGTTAAGCCCGCGATTGCGGGTTACATCCCAAATTCCGCAGAGGATCAGCACTATCATGGGAGCCGGGAAGAAATAGAAAAAGGCTAGGAAGACAACTCCGACTAAAAGATACTTAAGGAACTTCTTTAGTTTTCGATTCACAATCACGAGGTATGGCCGCAGATAGACGCAGATGATGCGGAACCGCGGGCAGAAACACGACCGGTAGGGAGTGTGCCTGATCGTAACTACCCTGCAGGCCACAGTCAAAATACTTCTCGCAGCCCGCAGCGGAACTCGGCTAAGATATCCGATCTCCTCGGCAAAATCCTTTCACTAGGCTCCCGCAAACCTGACGGTTTCGCCAGTGAGCATCTGATGAATTCCTTGGGCCGCATGCTTGCCGGACTGCGCGGCATCGACCGCCTCGGCCCCGCCATTCATGCAATCGCCGCCGGCAAATATCTTCGGGTCAGAGGTTTGCATTATTTCGTTTACGGCAACACGGCCTTTTTCATCGATCGACACGCCTGCGACATTCTCAAAGAACGAACGCATTTTTTGCTGACCTACGGCCTTGATGATCATGTCGCACGGAATGTCAAAAAGTTCGAGCGAGCCGTCCGTTCGTTCGCAGCGGAGCGAAAGGCGCGTGCCGTTCTCGCCTTCGAGTATGCCAACGGGAGCAGCTTGCCAAACGAATTCAACGCCGTCTTTTCTGGCGAGTTCCATTTCGTAATCGTATGCCGAAGCGTCTTTTTCGGTTCGGCGATAGACCATAATGACCTTCTCGGCACCGAGCCGTTTTGTCTGCGTCACCGCATCGATGGCGGTATTTCCGGCGCCAATTACGACAACGGTCCGTCCAAGCGGAACGCTCATCCAGTCGCGCGTTTTTATCCTTTCGATAAGCTCAAGCGCATCGTAAACACTTTCGAGGTCTTCGCCCGGGATGTTAAGTTTATTGGTCTCGCCGAGTCCGACACCGAGGAAGATCGCGTCGTGCCATTCGTTCAGGTCAGCGAACGAGACGGACTGGATCGCCCCTGTGCCATAATCGTCCTGGCCGCTCGGTGACGCAGGCGGTTCTGACAAGACGCCTTCGCCGTGCGCAACGATCTCAGTATTAAGAAGAAATTTCACGCCGATTGCGGCCACACGTTCGACCTCCGCGAGGGATACGCTTTGCCGCATTTTATACTCTGCCATCCCGAAAGTGTCGAGGCCGCCGGCAAGCGCACGCCGTTCGTAAATGGTCACGTCATAACCTAGTCGGGCAAGATAGGTTGCACACGAAAGTCCGGCCGGCCCCGAACCAACTATTCCGACCGACTTCCCGTTCGGCTCGCCTTTTACGAAGATCTGTTTTTCGTTCGAAAGCGCAAAGTCGGTCGCGTATCGCTGCAGCCGCCCGATCTCGATCGGTTTTTTAAGCAGCGTTTTCTCAACGCAGGCGCCTTCACATAAAACTTCAACCGGACAAACCCGGGCACACGTCGCCCCGATCGGATTTGCGTCGAAAATAACGCGGGCCGAACCAAGCAGATTGCCGCTTGCGATCTTCTTAATAAATCCCGGAACGTCAATATGTGTCGGGCAGGCGTGCATGCACGGAGCGTCGTAACAAAATAGGCAGCGGTTCGCTTCGACCTTCGCCTCGGCTTGGGACATTGCCGGATTTATCTCGGCAAAGTTCGCCTCGATCTGTTCGATCTTTAATAGTGAGCAAAAATTATCGGGCATAAAATTCAAGGCGGAAACACGACCGGAGGGGAGTGTGCCCCGCTGCCTGTTTCAAGTTTGCGGTTCCAAGTTCAACAGTGCCGGAATGCACATCGTCAAGGATTGGGGCCCAGCGTATGGATCTACCTGATCCGAAATCCGAGATCCGAGATCCGCGATCGGAGGGCACACTCCCTACCGGTCGTGTTTCCGCCTAAAGTTCTGCGTCCGCTTCGATCTCGATCAGCATCTTCGGGTCAATAAGTTTCGAGACTTCGACCATCGTTGTCGCGGGCATTATCTCATGAAAATATTCGCCATGCGCCCTGCCGTATTCTTCCCAGCGGGAGATATCGGTAACGAACATCCGTGTGCGAACAATGTTCTCGAGGCCCGCATCGAAATTCTTCAAGGCACGTTCGATATTCAGAATGCACTGCACGGCCTGTCGATAGGCATCGCCAACGCCAACGATCTCGCTGTTCACGTCCGTAGCCGTTGTGCCTGTAACATAGATACGATCGCCAACGCGAATCGCCCGTGAGTAACCCACGATCGGTTCCCATTTTGCTCCGGAAGAATATCTTTCTCGGTGTTTCATGCTCTACTTTGTCGCAGATCAATGCGGACTATCGCAGATAGACCACGTCAATTTTCTGATCCGTTTTATCCGCGCATATCCGCGGCCAAGATCTACTAATCTGCAACGATCGGCCCGTAAAGGTCCGGCCGGCGGTCGCGGAAAAATTGCCATGTGTTGCGGACCTCGCGAATCTTGTCC
Organism: Acidobacteriota bacterium; assembly: GCA_020853255.1. The sequence continues at coordinate 7,861 of JADYZI010000197.1, read as the reverse complement.
ATGTCGAGATCGGCAACTACAAGCTCGTCCTGGTCGCGGCTGCCCTCGGCAAGTATCTGGCCGCGCGGGTCGCAGAAATAACTTTGGCCGTAAAACTCACCGATGTTCCACGGCGCTTCGGTGCCGACGCGGTTTATTGCCCCGACAAAATATCCGTTTGCGACCGCATGCGCCGGCTGTTCGAGTTTCCAGAGATATTCTGAAAGTCCGGCGACCGTTGCCGATGGATTAAAAACGATCTCGGCTCCGTTCAAGCCAAGGCATCTTGCCCCTTCGGGAAAATGCCGGTCGTAGCAAATGTAAACCCCGATCCGCGCGTATGCAGTGTCGAAACACGGATAGCCGAGATTGCCCGGGCGGAAATAAAACTTCTCCCAAAAGCCGGGATTGACGTGCGGAATATGCGTTTTGCGATACTTGCCAAGATACTTCCCGTCGGCGTCGATAACGGCCGCCGTGTTGTAATAGATGCCGGTCTGCTCTTCCTCATAGATCGGCACGACGATGACCATTCCGTGCTGCTTCGCAACCTCCTGCATCAATTTGACCGTCGGGCCGTCGGGGATCTTTTCGACAGCATCGTACCAACGTGTCTGCTGCTCAGCGCAAAAATACTGCGTCGTAAATATCTCCTGAAAACAAAGTATCTTCACACCCTGTTTCGCCGCCGCTTCGACAAACTTCATCTGATGATCGATGTTCGCCTTCTTAATCTCATCGATCGGCGCATCCGCCGACGCCTGGTTATGTGCCTGAATCAGGCCGCATTTTATGATCCTTGACATATCAATTTTTGCCGCGGATAAAAACGATCACGCGGATATGAGCTTTAGGAGAAAAGATTTTCAAGCAATTCAGTCGGTTCGGCTTGCCCTGATTTTCGTGTATTCTCGAAGACTCGCCGCTTGAACTCAGGACGCGGGCCAAAATTCATTACCAACCCAACCTCGATCTCGGTCGCTCGCAAATAATGCATTAATTGCGCGACGTGGGCATCGACTAGTTGACTAACTGCCTTAAGTTCCACAATTACGCGATGTTCGATCAGCAGATCTGCCGCAAAGGAACCAATTGATCTGCCTCTGAACCATACCGGTACCGAGATCTGCTGTCCGACTTCAATACCTTTTTCTTCGAAAGCGATAACCATCGCATCTTCGTAAACCGATTCAAGAAATCCGAATCCTAATTCATTATAAACCTCATAGAATGTACCAATGATCTTATCGGTGAGGTCCTTGTGAATCAATCCGTTATCCATTCGTTATGATCCGCGTCTATCCGCGAAGATCCGCGGCAAAAAAATCTTACGACATCCAATTTACACCCGCTTCCGGGTTCCATTTTGTCGTCGCCTTTTTCAATTTTGTCCAAAATTCGATCGAGCTTTTGCCGGTGATATCATTCGCGCCGAAACGCGAATCATTCCAGCCTCCGAATGAAAATGGTTCGCGCGGGACGGGAACGCCAATGTTTACCCCGATCATTCCGGCACTTGCGTGTTCCATTACATATCGCGCCGCTCCGCCGCTTTGTGTAAATACCGATGCAGCGTTTCCGTAAGGATTCTCGTTTTCTATTTTGATCGCTTCGTCGAGTGTGTTTGTCCGCATTATCGAAATGACCGGGCCAAAGATCTCTTCGGTGGCGACGGACATTTCGGGCGTTACATGGTCGATCACCGTCGGCCCGACGTATGTTCCGCCTTCTTTGCCCTCAACCGTAGCTCCGCGTCCATCGACCAAGACTTTTGCACCGTTTTGCTCCGCTTCCGTAATGTAACCTTCGATCCTTTCTTTTGCGGCCTTTGAGATGACCGCACCTAGATTTTTTCCCGGCACGACCTTGCGGGCTTCATCGCATATCGACGCGATGATCGGCTCAACATCGCCGACCGCCAGCATCGCGGACGCGGCCATACAGCGTTGGCCGGCGCAGCCGGTCATCGATGCGGTGACATTTGTCGCGGTCATTGTCGGGTTTGCATCCGGCAACACAAAAAGATGATTCTTTGCACCGCCGAGCGCAACGCAGCGTTTTAGCGCATTTGTGCTTCGCTGATAGACGAGTTTGGCCACATGCGTTGATCCGACAAAACTAACGGCCTCGATATCCGGATGATCACAGATCGCTTCGACAATTTCCTTTCCGCCATTGATGATATTGAACACACCATCGGGCAGCCCGGCTTCTTTCAAAAGCTCGGCCATTCGCTGGCATGAAAGCGGCACCAGCTCGGACGGCTTCATTATCATTGTGTTGCCAAGCACAAGAGCGTTCGGCATCGTCCAATTCGGCACCATCAGCGGAAAATTGAACGGCACGATCGAAGCGACAACGCCAAGTGGAAAATGCTCCGTTCTGCATTCGACGCCCTTTGAAACTTCGAGAATTTCACCCGAAACAAGCTGCGGCATCGAGCAGGCAAACTCCGTTAGCTCGATCGATTTTTCGACCTCCGCCTTCGCCTCGTCCCACGTCTTGCCGTTCTCTTCCGACACAAGAGCGGTAAGCTCGTCAAGATTCTTTTCAAGCAAATAGCGATACTTGAAAAATACCTGCACGCGCTCTTTTATCGGCAGGCTTGCCCATCCGTTAAGCGCCCGTTTGGCAGATAAGACAGCGGCGTTCAACTCGTCGAGAGCGGACATCGGCACTTGCGAAAGCAAATTGCCGTCGATCGGCGATGTAACGTCCAGATCGTTCGCCGATGAACTGTCAACAAACTCGCCGTTGTAATAATTCTTAACACGACCGTACTTCATTTTTGCTGTTGCGGATCCCATGGTTTTGCTGTAAATCAGATCGATCTCACGACCACCGAAGGCGCATCCTTGGCGGCCTGATTGGTCATTCCCGCGTCGAGCGTAAATATCTCGACAGAGTTTTTGCTTGCAAGGCTCTCAGCAAGCGCAGTGTAAAGGCTGTCAGACGAACGGCTGCAGCCGTATGATGCTCGTACTTCTATCGCCCGCCTTACTAATCCCGCCTCGTTATTCGCCATTGAAATGCCCGCAAGGATATCTTGAAATGCATTTTCAGCCTTCTGATACCCAGCCTCACTCAGCATGCCGTTTGCCGCCTTTTGGCACAAAGCGAAGAGGACCTCCGATATCAATACGTTGGGTGCAAAAAACACGGCTCCGTCAGTTGTGTCGCGATTTAGGATCTCTTCCGTCGCAAGATGTGTCGAGGTCTCCTTGGAGACTATCGAAACAATGATACTTGCATCAATACCGACAATGCCCGGACTATTCGACTGGTTCATAACCAAACATTTCGCCCGCTCGACCGCGTCTTATGATATCGACGCCGCTTTCGCCGCCTGTTTCGGGCATGTCCTTGAGCCGTTCTTTGACGCGTTCCATAACTTCAAGCATGCGCCGATTTGGCTCGCGCTTCGGCGCATCTTCAAGAACCTCAACTCGCAGTCTTTTGCCAGCAAGCCGATTCGCCTGTTTCGCTATTTCTTCCCATGTTCCTTCGAGGACGTTGGTTACCATAGCGCTCTCATTTTATCACACGAACTCAACCGGCATCGATTTGCTTGGGATCCAGTTTCGTCAGTCCCCAATGTACGAAAAACGCGACGCCGAACCCGACAAACCATGCGTAATCATACAGCGGCCGCAGTATTGGAATTATCAATCCGATCCACGCAAAAAAGCAACCAAGTAGCGTTGCGACGACGGCTCGCCAGTTCCAGCCTGCATATTCACCGACTGTTCGGTAAAGGTCGGCGAGCTTTAGCTGCTTGCGGCGAACAAGCCAGTAATCGGCGATCAAAACGCCCGCGATCGAGCCAAGGCCGCCGCTGTAACCGACTAGCCAGCCGAAGATGTAACCGCTCGGGTCGGCAAGCAGTTTCCACGGCTGCATCAAAATGCCGATGATGCCGGTGATCAGTCCGCCGGTACGAAACGAGATGAGTTTTGGAAAGGCATTTGCAAAATCATTTGCCGGCGAAACGACGTTCGCGGCGATATTAACAGAGAGCGTCGCAACTACGACCGTAAACATCGAGATCGCAACCACAACGGGCTGTGAGAATTGGCCGACGAGTTTGACCGGGTCCCACGCGTCTGCCGGGTTCATATGCGGAAATACAATAAGTGCGGCCGAGGTTATCAAAATGCCCATCGCCGCAAACACGGTCATCGTTGTCGGCAAAGCGACAACCTGCCCGACGGCCTGTTCGCGCTGGCTTCGGCCAAAGCGTGTAAAGTCCGGCATATTGAGCGAGAGCGTCGCCCAAAAGCCGATCATTGCGGTTAGCGATGGCACGAAAATAGGCCAAAACTCGCCGAGCGTTTGAAATTTCCCCGGATTATGAAGCAGAAATCCGATGCCGCCTGCCTCGTAGAGTATCCACGCAAGCAAAGCGGCCGTCATCACAAGCACATACGGTGCGGCCCAATTCTCGACGATCCGCAGCAGATCCATTCCCTTGTAAATGATCGCGATGTTCATCGCCCAAAAGATGAGGAACGAAAGCCATGTCGTAACCGTATGCCCGCCAACCGGCCCGCCAAGCAGATTTTCCCAATTCGGAATGAACGCTTTGAAAAATGTATTCAGCGCCTCGCCGCCGATCCACGCTTGGATGCCGAACCAGCCGCATGCGACCAACGCCCGCATCAGCGCCGGCAGATTCGAGCCTGTCGTGCCATAGGCCGCACGCGCAAAGACCGGAAACGGAATTCCGTATTTCGTCCCCGGATGCGAATTGAGCAGGATCGGCGCAAGCACGATCGTGTTGCCGAGCAATATCGTAAACAAAGCCTGCCACCAATTCATCCCGGCCGAGATCAGCCCCGACGCCATCATATAAGTCGGAATACAATGCGCCATCGAGATCCATAACGCCGCGTAGTTATACGTCGTCCAGTTCCGCTTCGCCATCGGCACCGGCGCAAGATCTTCGTTGTAAAGAGCCGAGCCGCGAATGCTCTCTTCCGCATCCGCGTTAAGCTCAACGCGTCCGTCAGTGTGTTGAATAGTTTCAGTCATTAGCGAATATGTTCTAAAGTTTCAGTATAACTTCTCTAATTCGTCAATCTTTTTTCGTAGATCGGCGAGAAGCTTTTGGAGGCCAGCATCTTCCCGAAGATTCATTAATTCGCCCGAGAAGTCTGGGTCTATACCAAACTCAATGTAATGAATTCCGAGCCAACCGTGATCCGTCGCTTGTTTGATATAATCGACAGCCGCGCGTCGGTCGTTCAAAATGGCACAAATGGTTCCCGCCTGAAACAGCGTCCAGGAATCGTCAGGTTGGATTGCGAGCGCTTTCGATATTTGCGCCAGAGCTTTTTCGCGCTCGCCCAGATGCGCGTATAAAGAACCAAGCCATATACGGGTTCGCTGATTTTCATAAATGGCAACTTTAGTTTCGGTTCGCTGTACAGCCTCGAGCCAAATCGAACGTGCTAAGTCCGCCTTCCCTGCCGCTTTAAGGGCGATGCCGTACTGCACCAATCCCGCCAAATTCTCTGTGTCTTTGAGGGGAATGTTTTTTCCGATCTCAATCGCCTTTTCCAGATTACCCAGGCCGCGGTAGTTCAACATTGTCATCCACCATCCACCCTGACCGCTCGACACCATCGGGGCTAATACGTCAACACCTTTCTGGTATTCACCGGCGTGCAAATAACAACGTGCGAGCGATGTCCGGATCTCCTCGTTGTCTGGGTCTAAGGCGACAGTTTGCTGATAGAATGGAATCGCCTTATCGATCATTCCGGCTCGAAAATACGAAAGCGCCGATCCTTCAATCGCATCGAAATCATCGGCGTTTATCTCTCGAGCTTTTTTAGCTTGCTTAAGCCCTTCTTCAGTTTGGCCGGTACTATGATAAATACTTATCAGCGTTCGGCGGGCACTGATCAGATTCGGATCGATCTGCAAAGCGTGGTTTGCATCCGACAATGCGGCTTCAAGCGTCGAGCGATCGCCTGAACCAACCTTAAATTGGCTATAAATCGCTCTACCGCGCCATGCGTATGCATCGGCAAAGGCAGGATCGATCCCAATGGCGCGATCAAACAAATTGCGAGAGAGCTGCGGTTCGTTTTTTCGATATTCCTGCTTTCCGCGCAAGAAAAGCTCGTACGCCTCAGCATTGGCCGTGCTGCCGTCGGAAAAAAGACTCTGCTCCTGAGTTGTAAGCTGCCCTCTTAAACGACTGGCAATCGCCTGTGCGATTTGTGCCTCGGCGTCCAAAAGATTGTCCAATTCGTTCTCGAAATCGTTGTCCGACCAGACCTCAAAACCATCCTTTGCATTAACAAGATGAATACTGACGCGAAACCGGCTTCCCTGTTTGCGAACATTCCCTTCGACTACGGATTCCACATTCAGCTCGCGCCCGATCTCAGCCCCGTCCTTCGTCGAGTTCTTGTAACGCATTGCGACCGACGGCGACACGACACGCACCGTTCTTAGCTTCGAAATTTTGGTGATGAGTTCGTCCGTGATCCCGTCTGAAAGGTAATCGTCTTGCGGATCGCCGCTTAGATTTTTGAGTGGCAATACCAGGACAGATTTGCTGCCAATCAATGTCCTATCTCGAAAATAAACAGCGTAGATCACTGCGACGGACGCGATGATGACCGACGCTACTACCAAAACAACAATTCGACGATTCCGAACTAACCGAGAAAATCGAAATTTAGTAGAAACAAGGGACTCAGTCGGCGCGGTTTGACCGGAAGCGTGTGAAATCGAATCAGGAGAAAGTATTTTCGTTGGAGCTTCGATCACCGCCGCAGGCCCTTCGAGCAGCGAACTACCGTCATCGAGACAGTAAAGCAAACTGTCGTCGTAATAATCTCTTCTGCATGCAGGGCAGCGTTTCATTTGGATCGCTACCGCGGGAAGCCCACGTTGTTCAAGATCTCGGTGAATCTTTGGTCCGGGCGAAGTTTATCGAACCTTGGGTCGACCTTTAGCATGACCATATGGCCTTCGCGGGCGGCAAGGGAATCGCGCAGGCATTCGATTGCCGAGTCGCTATCGCCGAGCGCTTGGAAATAGACGGCCGATATATAAGATGTCACGGTGCGGCGGGCGGACGGCGAGGTCATTGCGCGTAAGAATCCTTCCCATCCGGATCTTTCATACGCCAGTCGTGCCTCGGCTGCCGCATCGCCCAGCCCAGATATCTCAAGAAACCGGCAATAGTTTTCGGCACATGCCCCGAGATCTTCTTTCATCTGGTAACAGAACGAAAGAACCAGGTATGCCGCCGCAAAACTGTCGTCGAGTTCGAGGATCTTTCGTGCCCGCGCTATCGAATCGTCATACCGCCGGGCAAGGAACAATCCGAACGGATAGATCCAACTTCCCATCGGCGATAGCGGGTCAAGCGCAAGCGAGCGTTCAAATTCGGCCTCAGCCTCGGGGAACCGGTCGAGTTGCGCAAGCAATGCTCCATACATCTGATGGGCAAGAGCGTTGTTCGGATTCAGGCCAATAGCTAGCTTGTATTCGGATTCGGCCCGCGCAAAGTCATATTCAAATTCCTGCAGAACGATGGCGTATGACGTATGGGCCTCCGATAGCTCCGGGTCGAGTTCGATCGCCTTAAGTGCCGCCTCTTTAGCTTTTGGCATGCCTTCAAGCGGCGTGATCGGCCCAAGCTCCGTAAGCCACATGTACACGTCGGCTATTCCGGAATACGCTTCAGCGAAAGTCGGTTCGAGGCTGGCTGCCTCTTCAAAACAAGCAAGAGCACGATAAAGGTCCGCCTCGTTAAATCGGTTGAACAAAAATCGTCCGCGCAGATATATCTGATAGGCCTCGACATCGGTCCTGAAATGCTTGAGCTCATTGATCAGTTTCGACATGGAGGGCGTTTTGT
>JADYZI010000196.1 GCA_020853255.1 Acidobacteriota bacterium | reverse complement strand
AGACCGCGGTCGAGGCCGCATTTGAACAGATCCCCGAATCCGGCTTGATAGATACTGCCATTGAGAAATGGATCAGGCTGAAAGGCAAGCCGCAAGACCGCGAGGACTTGAAAAGATTCTACCAGCACCTTATGCGGCGCGGTTTCGACTATGATCTGATCAGATCACGAATGCCGATGATAAAAGGCGGCGGCGATAGTGATTGACGGGACTAGCGGAATGGAACAGATGATCTGGAAGTAGTTCTTGCCGTTCTCGGCTTCTTTCGCGAACTTTGTGTCCTCCCTTTGAGGCCTTTGTGTTAACAGTTTTGTTTAAACACAAAGAGCGCAAAGGTACTTACGATTCAACGATTACGGTCCACTGATCATTGCATGGGCGGTACCAAGTGTCCTTCTACTGATCTGTCCGTCGTTGGCGGTCGGCTGCGGCCTTCTCTCAGATCAAGACGATATACGATCTTTCCCGTGGAACCCTCAAGCAGTGTTTGTCCCGTAGCCGGATCGGATCTTTCGGTCACACCGAGGTTACGGTTGCGCTCCAGAAAGTGCCTTAAGCGTCGGCGGCTTTCATCGTTCGAGATATAGCCATCGCGCGCGGCAGAAGCAACAATAGACCGCAGATCGTTGTCGGTCGCCGTGGTCCAGACGATCCAGATCAAACCGGCCGAAGGCCCCAGATCTGCCCGGGTCGCTTTTCCAGCCTCTGCTTCAATGGTGACCGAGCCGGGAGCGGGAAATACCAACCGATACGCCGGCCTGCCATCGTCGCCCGTGAATTCGTCAAGCACGTAGGCCTCACCGTGCGCGCTGGCGGCAAGTGCAAGATGATCAGCGGCCCCATCGCCTGTCGGATATTGATGCGATGCCGGCCCCGCTTCGAGCCAGTATTTCAGGCGGAAATTGACATCCTTCGACATGGCCCGAACAGTTTTGGGTTCGATTCGGGCGGGCGGCGGTCCGTTCTTCAAAACCGCCTGGACGATCGGGATCGAAAGTGATCCAACTACAAGAAGAATTATCAGTACCCACGCCAGTGTTCTGCCGGAAATAGCCGGACGGGGCGCCAAATGTGTTTGCTCCACGGCCTTCGCAATATATGCCTCAAACAACGGCGCCGGTTCAGGGTCAACGATCGGTGCAGGTTCCAGTTCGGCCGGCTCGGGATATGAGTCCGCGGCCGCCGGTTCCGTTTGGACGATAATGCCGCGAGGAGGATCTAACGCATTTGCCAGCCGCAGGCCGTAGTCCTGCATATTCTGGGGCCGCAACGCGGGTTCGAATTGCAGGCCGGCCAAGATCAGTTCAGTTGCGTGGGCCGAAAGGTCCGTGCGCTCATTCCCCGGCGGCTCAGGTGAGCCATCGTTTATCGCGGTAAGCTGGCTTTTTCGCTCGTTTCCCGAAAATGGAACCCCGCCGGTAACCATTCGGTAAACGAGGACGGCGAGCGAGTAAACATCGGATGCCGGTGAGCGATGGCCAAGGGCCACCAATAGCTCTGGCGCGGCGTAGTGAAGCGATTCGGCCCCCGGTGGCAGTCGATTGAGGCTCTCGCCCCGGCAATCAACTGGCCAGCCCGACCCGAAATTGACGATCTTAATAGCATTCGTACCTATTTCGCCTTCCGGCACAAGAATATTCGCGGGCCGCAGGTCGCAATGCAGAATGCCTTTCGAATGTGCGGCACCCATACCGTCAGAGATCTGTTCGACAAGCTGTCCGATCGCGGCAAGTTCGAGCCGTTTTTCCGGGTTTGCAAGCTGGTCAAGACGCATGGCCGCCGAATAAAAGGGACTCACGGCAAACGGACGCCCATCGGGAAATCGGCCGGATTCGAGGAATTCCTCGATGTTCGGGTGCGATAGCCGCTTGAGTCCGGTCGCGACTTCCACAAGCGAGGGGCCTTCCGCATCAAGCCTGTCAGGCGAGGGTATGGATATTTTGAGGACCACCTCACGGCAATACTCCTTCAGGTCCTTGGCTCGTATGGCAGCAAATCCCCCGCCCAAAGCGGCGTCGCTCAGATCCTCTTCGATCAAAAAACGCCCATGCAGAATATTGCCGACGGTGTAGCCACCGGGCGGCTTATTCGCCTCGGATCCATATCCGAACGGGTCATATTCAGGCTGCATGGCTAAAATGCGGGGCTTGCGGCCCGAACTCAGGCCGGAGCGCACTAAAGTATCGTGCGAAATCGAGATTTTCGCAATCTTTTTCTGTTTTAGGCGGAATCAAAGGGAGCGTTATTCGATCCAAAGCTGATAGGTCACGTCGGTATTGCGTTCGCCAACCGCGCGGACGACAATCGTGTATTGGCCCGGCGGCAGGACCGTTTTCGGGACAATGAATCGAAGCTCCGAACCGAAAGCGTTTCGAAACACTCGCCCCGGAATGGTGAATATCTGCTTTCCTGATCGTTCGATCGCGGCCTCAAGTTCCGATCCTTCGGTTTCTGGAACAGGAAGTTCGAGGCGAAAGAGGACAGCGTCCGACAAGTCCGACCCTTTTCGCGCCGCAGTTTTGCCCGCGTCCCGAAAGTTTCCCGGAATTAAGCTGATCGCCGTGAGGCCCTGCATGCTTGCGGGATCGGCGAGGTCCCGCCGATTCAACGCCGCATATTCGACCTCAAGCGGCGTGCGGTTGTCACGAAGCAGCAGATAGGCGAGCGTCACACCAACGATCAGGATCGGCAGGATCGCGGCCAACGCAAACATCGGCCGACGACGGAAATAAGAGACGAACCGGGTACTATCACTCTTTGCGGCAGAACGTTTCGGCTCGGCGCCTGCGGCCGAGAGCTTGCGCGTCGCCGATCGCAGTGCATTTATCTCGTCGAGAAGTGCCCTACGCTCGCTCGACACCAAAAAATTCGCGTCAAACAGCCGTTCCTCGTCCTTCGAAAGCATGCCGTCGAGGTGGGCCTCGACGAGTTCACTCTCCGCGCGGCCTATTTCTTCGCTGAATTGCTCATCGGAGATCAGCCGCATGCCGATGGCCTCCTCATCGCGTTCGGAGGAGCACCCGAGCAGGAATTCTCTTATTTTATGGTCGTCGATCGGCACGGCTTGCTTATGCAGTACTCGCTACTTGTAATTGAAATTTTTGCCCAAAATCTTACACGTTGTTTTTCCGGTGACCCTCGATGCACCGCTTCAGCTTGCTTCTGATGCGAGAAACTCTGGCGTAAACAGCTGTTGGTGTTGCATTTAGCCGCACGCATATTTTTTGGCGGAGTTCAATCCGTGCCTGCCCGTCGAGGCTATGATACTCGGTGATCAACTCGAAGTCGGCCGTTTCCAGGGCGCCGAGACATCGTTCAAGATGTTCGAGGTCCGAATCATTGATGCGTTCTTCCACCATGCTGTTATTTGCAGTTTCAGATCCATCAAGCGGGACCCGTCGGGCAAGACCGCGCCGATGCTCGAGGGCAATGCGGGATGCAAATCCATAAAAAAAACGTTCGGGGTGTTCGCTAAGGTCAGGATCGAAGGTGTCCGCACGGCGGGCGACCCGATCAAACGTCTCATCAACGAGATCCGAGGGTTCGATGCAGCCTTTATATCGAAAATAGCGCAAAAGGCCGGCGCGAAGGCGCTCGTATTTTTCACCGGCCTCTTCCCGGTTCTCGGAAAGCAGGTCCAGCAGGGCATCAAACTCCTTTTGCCCAACCGAAAAACTCTTCTTCATGAGGAATTGCAGGCGACGCGGTTTATGAATAGCACATCAGGCGGCTATTTCGCAAGATTCTGGGGATACGGTTATGCATCAAGTTGGTTCAAAATGATGCATTTTCAGATGGGGCAAGGACTTTCAGTCACCGGCGCTGGATTTAGAACTGCACGCCCAAAGTGATAAGATTTGGTTATGACGGGAAACCAGGTCAGAGAGAAATTCCTGCAATACTTTGAGCGAAATGGCCACAAGATCGTTCATTCGTCGCCGCTGCTGCCGGCGAATGATCCAACGCTACTGTTCACCAACGCGGGAATGAACCAGTTCAAGGACGTGTTTCTTGGCATTGAGAAGCGCGATTACACCCGCGCGGCGTCTTCGCAAAAATGCATTCGCGCCGGCGGCAAGCATAACGATCTCGACGAGGTTGGCAAGACCGCAAGGCATCACACGTTCTTTGAGATGCTCGGGAATTTTTCGTTCGGCGATTATTTTAAGGAAGACGCGATAAATTATGCTTGGGATTTGCTTGTAAACGAATTCAAGCTTCCGACCGAACGGCTTTGGTTCTCGGTATTTGCGGGCGACGATGAGGTCGGGCCAGACGATGAAGCACGCGGTTTGTGGATAAAGGCCGGTGCAAAATCGGAACGTGTGCTTGGTTTTGGCAGAAAGGATAATTTCTGGCAAATGGGCGATACGGGCCCGTGCGGCCCGTGTTCGGAGATCCATTATTATATGGGCGAAGACCCGAACGACCCGGAAAAGAACTCGCCGCATTGGGTAAACGGCCCCGGCGACACGACGATGGAGATCTGGAACCTCGTCTTTATGCAGTACAACCGGACGCTTGAGGACGACGGATCGTTCTTGCTAACGCCGCTGCCGGCCCCGTCCGTCGATACCGGAATGGGCCTCGAGCGAATGACCGCCGTAATGCAGCACGTAAAAACAAATTACGAAACCGACCTCATCAAACCGCTGGTCGATTTTGCAGCATCGCTCGCTCGGTGAGACGTTCGGGCGTAAGCATTGCGGAAGCCCGCATGTCAGCAAGGGCTTAACATTCAACGCCCGCATTAAGCCCTTGCTGACGCGCGGGCTTCTGCATTGACGATGATCGAACTCTTGCTAGTCGAAGATCAGCCTTTAACTCGCCTCGGTGTGCAGGCGGTATTGGGGACGCAAGTTGACATCGCGTTGGCCGCTGAGGCCGACAACGCCGCCGACGGTTTTGCGAAATTCACTGAACTCAAACCCGATGTAACGATCCTCGGCCTTCGGCTTCCCGATTCTTGCTCGCTTGACGATCTGGACAATTACTTTGCCGAAGACCCAAAGGCAAAGATCATCGTCTTGGCCGAACACGCGGGCGACGCCGAAATAGCGGCGGCATTGAAGAAAGGCGCGGCCGGGTTTATTTGCAAAGATGTGTCGCCGGAGGAATTGGTAAAAGCCATTCGGACAGTAGCAGCCGGACGCAAATATATTCCCTCTGAGATCGCGCTGGTTTTGAGCGAGAATATTGGCCGCGAAGAACTCACACCGACCGAATCGAAAGTGCTGCGGATGATCGTCGGCGGGATGTCAAACAAAGAGATCGCGTATGCGCTGGAAGTTTCGGAAAATACAGTGAAATCGCACGTCCAGAATATTTTCGGCAAGATCGGCGTATCAGACCGCACATCCGCCGCGACAACAGCGATCAAAAGGGGTTTGGTCCGCGTCGATCTGTAGATTTTTACGTTGCCTCCACCTTTAGGTGGAGGTTAAGGGTAAGTCCTGTTTCTGGGCTTTAGCCCAATTTAATGAAAGGTTCGGCTAAAGCCGTTACATTTCTTTTTTCCGTAAACCACTAGCTAAAGCTAGTGGCAATTCATTTCAATATGCAAGATACATGGATCCAATACGCAGAATCTTTCACATCGGGCGAAAGCGATGTCCTCCAAGAACTTCGCGAACACTGCTATGCGCATTATGAAGATTCGTCGATGCTTTCGGGCTTTTTTCAAGGCCGCGTCTTGTCAATGTTCTCGCGTATGATAAGGCCAAAGGTCGTCCTCGAGATCGGCACATATCTTGGCTACTCGGCTCTCTGTTTTGCCGAAGGGCTTGCGACAGGCGGCAAGGTCATCACGCTCGATGTAAACGAAGAAACGAACCGCGTCGCGCGTTCGTTCGTCGAACGCACCAAATTCAAAGATTCGATCGAATTTCACCTCGGGCCAGCCGTCGAGATCATCCCGCAGCTTCCCGAAACCTTCGACCTCGTCTTCATCGACGCCGACAAGCCAAACTATTCAAACTACTACAACCTCGTCTTCGACAAACTCGCAAGCGGCGGCTTCATCATCGCCGACAACGTCCTCTGGAGTGGCCGCGTCCTCGATGAACAAAAGGACGAAAACGCGCAAGCCCTCCACGACTTCAACCAAATGGTCCTCGCCGACGCCCGCGTCTCGAACGTCCTGCTGCCGATACGCGATGGATTGATGGTGTTGCAAAAGAACTAATGGCCAGTAACAGCCAATTCAATAGCGGCATTGCCGCCCAATTTGGGGGATGACCGAAAGTCATGACCAAAGCTAAACTCCGTTAGGAGTGACATGTTTATAGCATCAGCGAACCAAATCGAGCCAAGCTCCGTAGGAGCGGCATTTGTTGTATTTATTGGTTTTATGCCGCCCCTATCGGGGCTTGGGACAAACGATTGAAACCGCGTTCTATAAATATATGGCTCCGATGGAGCCATGGAACGGACTTTTCAGATCCTCCAAATAGGTGGGCAAAGCCCTATAAGGAAACTAAAGATACATTCCACTAGCCCAATTATCATTTTGACGTATAGTGTGCTTTCAAGGGCTAAAAAGATCGTTAGTGTAAAGAAAGACCGCAAATGGAGTGTATTATTGCAAAGTATAAACGTTTGAGCTGGGCACCGGCTTAACGCTTCAACGAGTAAGGGATGATACTCCACGTTTCAAATGGAATACACCTCAATTAAGAACCACTTACGACCGTATAAGATCGTTCAGCGACGAAGGACAACGATCAATCATGCCTTCGCCGCCGCAATTGCTCCTCACGACGCATATGACGAACAGAGAATCAGAAAGGCCGTTGAACTTTTAGATCAGAATCCGGACGAATCTTTGAGATGTGTCTATTGCGATGCGCATGCACAAACTTGGGATCATGTTTTTGGTACCGTGAGAAATTCCGAGTTTAGCGGCCATGGGTATCGCCTTGGTAATCTTGTTCCATCCTGCAAAGATTGCAATTCTTCAAAAGGGAATAAAAATTGGAAAGACTTTATGTCTCAACTTGCAGGCTCGAATAAACTGTCTGCGAGCGAATTGCTTCGACGACAACGGCTCATAGAAGATTATATTAGAGCAAACGCCTACTCTGACGAATCACCTTTGAATTGCCCGGAATTTGATCGATTGCAAGAAATTCGATCGAAGGTTTTTGAATTGTTGGCTGAAGCAGACATGCTGGCTCAAATAATTCGAGAAAATAACTTCACAATTTCAAGGTAAATAAAGATCCAATCCGTCATTTTCACCCAAAAGTATTAGCTTCCGCTCACCGCAATTAATGATTACTTTCCGTCGCCGAATCTATAAACTTCTTGTAATAGCTTTGCGACTTTGCGACCCTGCGGGGAAACGATCTTTTCTCGCAGAGTCGCAGAGTCGCAAGGGAGAAACAAGGAGGAATCGAAATGACAGCACAGTCGAAGACAGCGAAACAAGTGAAAAAGGTTGAAAGGATCGTAGCGCCGCCGCCGGTGCATTGGGTTGGGGATGGTTTTAAGGTGCACGGGTTCTTCCCGCACGGGCCGTTGACGGGTGAACGGATGAGTCCGTTCTTTTTGCTCGACTACAACGCGTTGACGGAATTTCCGCCGCGCGAAGAACCGTTCGGTGTCGGGCCGCATCCGCACCGCGGGTTTGAGACGGTGACGATCGCATACAAGGGCAAGGTCGAGCATCACGACAGCCGCGGCGGCGGCGGGATCATTGGCGAGGGCGATGTGCAATGGATGACCGCTGGCAGCGGTTTGCTGCACAAGGAATTTCACGAACAGGAATACAACCGCGAAGGCGGGCCGTTCCAAATGGTGCAGCTTTGGGTCAATTTGCCGGCAAAGGACAAGATGACGCCGCCGCAGTATCAGGCGATCACAAACGCCGAGATGGGCCGCGTAAAACTGCCGCTCGGCGGTGAGGTCGAGATCATCGCGGGCGAATTCGAAGGCGTAAAAGGCCCGGCGACGACATTCTCGCGTGTCCATCTTTACAACCTGAAGATGAAACAGGGCGAAACTGTCGAATTGTCCTATCCCGCAGGCTACACAACGGCCCTGCTCGCGCTCGAAGGTTCGGCACTGATAAACGGCGAGGAAAAATTGTCGCTCAATAACCTCGCTTTATTTGAACGCGACGGTGAACAACTGAGGATCGCGGCACTTGAGGACAGTATTCTTCTCCTCATGAGCGGTGAACCGCTGAATGAGCCGATCGCACAATACGGCCCGTTTCTGATGAACACAAAGGCCGAGATCGCACAGGCGATAGACGATTTTCAGCAGGGTAAGTTTGGTTATCTCGACTAACGGCTGATCGGCTAATGGCTAACGGCTAAAATTCATATAGAATACTAGCCGTTAGCCTTTAGTTTAGTAGCTGTTAGAAAAGACCTATGCAGGATTTTAGAAACTTGAAAGTCTGGCAGCGGGCTCACCAGCTTGCCTTGTTGACTTATCGACTTACCTCGAATTTTCCTCGTGAAGAAACCTTTGGACTGCGGCATTCGATGCGGAAAACGGCTGTTGAAATACCGGCGATGATCGCAGAAGGGGCATCGAAAGGTGATGACATCGAGACAATTCGAACACTTTCGGCAGCGGTGGCATTCGGCTCAAAACTCGAATATTACGCGCTCATGGCCGTGGATCTGGATTTTATTCCGAAGGAAGAACACGATCCTTATGCGGCAGAGATCGTTGAAGTAAAGAAAATGCTTCAAGGCTTTAAAAGATCACTTGCCAAGGCTGGCTGATAGCTTACCGAGAAACTCATTTATCTTATTGTTCTCTATCCATCTTGCCACTACGACCAGATCATTTTCAGGGTCAATATAAACGATGTTCGTTCCGTTGCCGACGTGGACAAAAGCGGATGCAGGCGCGTTTGGGTAGAGTTTTTTGTCAGTATTCAGGAACCAGTTCATAAAACCGTAGGTCGGCTGGACGGACGTTGGCGTTTTTGCCTGGCGGATGAACTCGGTCGAGAGCAATTGCTTATTGCCCCATTTGCCGTTTCTTGATGTCAGCAATCCGAAACGGGCCATGTCGTAGGCGTTGATGAACATCCCGCCGCCCCAATGGCCGCCGCCGCTGACGGATTGAATTATCTGACCGTCGATAACGACGTAGGAGTTTTCGTAACCGTACCAACGCCATGTGTTTGACGCCCCGATCTCATCCATGATGTTCTCTTTCAGCACCTGCGGCAGCGGGCGGCGCCAGACGTTTAGTGCCGCGAGCGCAAGAGCGTTTACCCGTACATCGTTGTATTCATAAGCCGTTCCGGGTTCGCCGCGAACGCGGTTTAGCCATTTGCTTGAATCGCGGTCGGGGCGGTCGGCCCAATCGGGTTTGCCCCAGAGCGTACCTTCCCAATCGCTGGTTTGGCGCAGCATTGTTTCCCAAGTAATTTTTCGATTGTGCTCGGTGGCGAATAGATCGATCGAGCGCGACGAGCCAAATTCTTCGCCGACATCAAACCGCTGGCCAGGCCGATATGCATAGGTCGGGGCGGCGTAATCTACCACCTTGTCCTGCAAACTGCGGATCAGTTTCCGATCAAACGCGATTCCGACAACGGCGGAAAGAAAGCTCTTGGTTACGCTGTGCGTCATGTCCGCACGCAGCGGTTCGCCCCATTCGGCGACGATGTATCCGTTGCGGATGATCAAACCTGTTGCATCGCCGCGGTCTTTTGTCGGCCCGACGATCTCGCCAAACGGAGCTTGCCCGAAGGTCTGTGTCAGCCCGAGTTCCTGGCTTCTCGGGCCTTTTGCTTCGCTTGCCTTTGCAAAGTCGATCGCTTCCTTTAGTTTCGCTGAGTCGAACTTTGCTTGCTCAGGTGTACGGTGTTCCCAACTGCCGGCCGGCGGGATGTAATTACTTTGAGCATACGAGATGCTCGCAAACGCGATGAGAATGATAAACAGAAAATGGAGGTTTGATCTACGCATAGTGTTGAAGAACAAAAGAAACCGGTCGCTACCGCTCGCGGTTCTGACAAGATGGCCGCTCGCAACGCCGTTCAGGAGCGGGCGGCCCGGATTATATCCGCGAATACTCCCGCAGCGGTAACATCGGCTCCGGCGCCGGCACCTTTAACCACCAGCGGCTGTTCGATGTAGCGGTTTGTGTAAAAAAGAACAGCATTGTCCTTGCCCGACAGGTTTGCGAAATCGTGTTCGGGCCCGATCGACTGCAAGCCGACCGAGGCTTTGCCATCAACAAGCGACGCAATGTATTTCAGTTTCAGCCCTTTTGAAACCGCGTCATCGAGCAGCTTGCGGAAATGTCCTTCCTGGCTTGCCATTTCCGCATAAAAATTCTCGACCGAGCCTTCGAAACAAGAAGCGGGAAGGAACGGAATATTTTCGATCTCATCCATTTCCATCTTGTAACCGGCCTCGCGGGCAAGGATCAGTATCTTGCGGGCCACATCCGTCCCGCTCAGGTCAAGCCGCGGGTCGGGTTCGGTGTAGCCTTCGTCCTGCGCCTGCCGCACAATTTCGGCAAACGGACGCGTGCCGTCATAGTGGTTAAAAACGAAATTCAGCGTGCCGCTAAGCACCGCGTCGATTCGGTTGACGCTGTCGCCGCTTCGAATCAGATCGTTAAGAGTACTGATAACCGGCAATCCTGCACCGACATTTGTTTCAAAGAGAAAGTTAGCATTGTATTCGCGGGCGAGTGCCTTTAACGCCGAATATTTTTTGAGATCGGACGACGCGGCGACCTTGTTGCATGCAATGACCGACACGCTGCGTTTTAGGAGCGGCGAATACATTTCAACTACATCGGCGTTTGCCGTGACATCAACAAAAACTGAATTGCGAAGGTTGCGATCGGCTATTACCTCGGCCGTTTGGGCCGGCAAAATGCATTTTCCGGCAGGATCGGTGAGCGCGGTTTTCCAATCTGCCAGGTCAATGCCCCCTTCATCGAACGCCAGCTTTTTACTGTTCGCCAACCCGACAACACGCACGTTCAGCTTGAGATCGTCTATCAGATAATCGTGCTGCTGCCGCAATTGTGCCAACAGCCGGCTGCCAACTGTTCCGGCACCGACAATGTAAAGGTTTACCTGTTTTTGCCCGTCCGAAAAGAATTCCTCATGCAGCGTATTTACTGCCTTTCGAACGTCTTTTGAATTGATGACCGCTGAAATATTCCGTTCAGACGAACCTTGTGCAATGGCGTGAATGTTAATGCCGTTGTGCCCGAGCGTTGAGAACATCTTGCCGCTTACGCCCGTGTGCTGCTTCATCTGGTCGCCAACCAGGGCAAGGATAGAAAATCCGCTTTCCACCTTCAGCGGCTCTATCTTGCCGGCGCTTATCTCATACTCAAACTCGCGATCGACCATCCGTTTTGCCATCTCGCCGTGCTTTTCTTCGATCGCGACACAGATCGAATGCTCGGATGAACTTTGCGTAATTAGAATTACGTTGATCTCAGCACGCGACAATGCATCAAACAGACGTTTTGAAAAACCCGGGATGCCGACCATTCCGCTGCCTTCAAGGCTGAGAACGCAGATATTGTCGATGCTCGTAATCCCTCGGACCATCTCGCCGTTCGGTTCTGACTCGGCCTCGATCAGCGTTCCGTCTGTTTCGGGCGCAAACGTATTTTTGATCCAAACTGGAATACCCTTGGCCATGACAGGCTGAATGGTCGGCGGATAGATCACCTTTGCGCCGAAGTGTGACAACTCCATCGCCTCGCGGTAATTTATTCGCGGTATCTGCCGCACGTTTCGGACAAAACGCGGATCGGCGGTCATCATGCCGCTTACGTCGGTCCAAATTTCAAGGATGTCGGCGTCCAAGGCCGCCGCAAAAATAGCGGCTGTGTAATCCGAACCGCCGCGGCCCAAGGTCGTGGTGTACCCGCCCGCGTCCGACGCGATAAAACCGGGAATAATGTGCAGCCTTGCACTCGATCCGTTTATCTCGGCTTTGATGCGTTTGTTTGATCCGTCAAAATCGACAGCCGCAAATCCGTGGTGTGAATCGGTGCGGATGAGAAGCCGGCTGTCATGCCATTCGTTCTCAACGCCGTCGACGGCCAACTTGGCGGCGACGATCTTTGTTGACACGATCTCACCAAAACTCAAAATGCGGTCAAGCGTTTTTGGTGTAAGCTCCCGAACGCGCCGAACTCCTTCGGCGATGCTTTCTAATTCATCCAGTTCGGCCTCGACAAATTCCGATATTGCGTCCGCGTTCCCGCCGTCGAACAGCTTTGCGATCGCGGAAAAGTGTCGGTCGCGGATCTGGCCCAATTGGCCAATAAATCCATCGTCGCCGCGTTCCGCTGTTCGGCCGAGCTCGATAAGGCCGTCAGTCGTTCCCTGCATCGCCGACAGCACGACAACACAGACGTCTGCGGCCGCTGCCCGTTTCACTATGTCAACTACTTTCTCAATGTTCTCAGCATTAGCGACTGAAGAGCCGCCGAATTTCAGCACTTTCATTTTGCTTTCTTTAGAATGACCTCGCGCACACTGTTGTAATCAGCGTCCAATTCTGTAACCGACTTTTCTTTTGTGAACAGTTCGCCGATTGGATCAGGGGCCGTTACCTCGACCCCAAGGATGTCGGTCACGGACTCAAATTTGATCGGATGCGCCGTTTCAAGAATGATCCCGCGCGTATCGGGGTTTGCCTCAATATGGTCAGAGATCGCCGCGTAAGCGACAGCACCGTGCGGGTCAAGTGTATATCCGTAATTACGATGTACTTCCCGAATGGTCTCCGCGGTCCGTTCGTCTGAAATGCTCGCCGCGCTCATCCTCGTTTTTAGATCATCGGTATTCCGGCCAAAGATTTCCAGTATCCGGACAAAATTGCTTGGGTCACCTACGTCCATTGCGTTCGAGAGCGTCGAAACCGAGGGTTTTGGCCTATAATCGCCTGTTTCGAAAAATTCGGGCACAACGTCGTTCGCGTTGCATGCAGCGATAAAACGCGAAACCGGTAAACCGGAAATATTCGCAAGAACGCCCGACGCCAGATTACCGAAATTTCCGCTTGGCACTGCAACGACGGGCGGTTCGCCCTGCCATTGTTTCAGTGCATAAAAGTAATAGAACTGCTGGGGCAGCCAGCGGGCGACATTGATCGAGTTCGCGGACGTAATGAACGCCTGTTTCTGCAATTCTGCGTCTGCAAGTGCTCGTTTTGCTATCGCCTGGCACTCATCAAACGTACCGCGTAATTCCAATGTAGTTACATTTCCACCCAGAGTAGTGAGCTGCAGTTCCTGAACCTTGCTGACACGCCCTTTTGGATAAAGAATAATGACCTCGATCCCCTCGACGTTGTGAAAACCATTTGCGACCGCTCCGCCGGTATCGCCTGAAGTAGCCACAAGGACGATGGTTTTCGCTTCCCGCTCCGAAGAAAAATGCCGCAGGCAGCGGCTCATGAACCTGGCGCCGACATCCTTAAAAGCGAGTGTCGGGCCGTGGAACAATTCAAGCGCCGAAATTTTGTCGGAGATCGGCACAAGCGGGAACGGGAAGCTCACCGTTTCCCGGCAAATGTCAAATAGCTTGTCGTCGGGAATACGTCGCCCCACGT